>NZ_JAKMRU010000019.1:0-33721 GCF_025772235.1 Campylobacter sp. IFREMER_LSEM_CL1085
GTGATGATAAAGACTTGATAAAGTCTTTATCATAGTAAAATTATTTTTCCCCTATATAAATAAAATGCTGTATACTTCCTTCAAAATTATATAAATTTATTAATTCATAATCTCCCCAAAATAATGGTTTAAAAGGTTTAAATTTTTCTTTTAATTCTTCAATCGTATTTGTAAAATTTATATAAGTAGATTCGCCATTTAATCTTGGACTAGATTTTACTTCCACTAAACCATTATCTTTAACATCTCCTGCAACAAATTCTTGATAAGCTTTAGAGCTAATCATTGTCGCGAAAATTATTGCTCCATCATTACATAAATCATAAAATTCTTCAATAGTTTTTTGAAAGTCTTTGTTTGGTAGATAATATAAACTTTGATTTGCAAAAATAAAATCCATTTTTACATTAAATAAATTTTTAAAACTAGAATTTGGTGTAATAACATGAAAATTATTTTCATTTATCCTAGGATCTTTTTTCCAAGTATTTTTTAAGCTAGGAACAATATCTATACCATAAGCATTAATATCCCCCCCCCCGTTACATCTTGAAAATACTTAGAATGAACTCCATTTCCACAACCAAAATCAAGTAAATTTCCACTTGTTTTGTTTAATTTGTATTTTAAGATTCTCTCATAAAATCTTATAACATGTCCATCTGGATATTGTAAGCCATATCCTTCATTGTCATATTTTTTAGTATATCCTGATAGTGAATTATCCATCATTTCTCCTTTAAATTTAAGATATAAATTAATTATACAATAAAATAAGTCTTTGTTATTTATTTTTTAACAAATTTACACTTAACAAAACAACAAAACTAAAAATTAAAAGTATGAGACTATAAATATGAGCTGTAGCAAAATCTAAATTTTCCATACTTTCATATATAGCAATACTAGCTACTTTTGTTTCTCCGCTTAAAGAACCACCTATCATTAATACTATACCAAACTCGCCCATAGTATGTGCAAAACTTATTACTAAAGCACTGAGTATAGCTGGTTTGATACTTGGTAAGATTACTTTAAAAAGTGTGATGAAAGAATTTTTTCCCAAAGAAAAACTTGCTTCTATAATATTTTTAGAAATTAAAGACATTGCATTATATAAAGGATTAAACATAAAAGGTAAAGAGTAAATGCAACTTGCTATTACCAAGCCTTCAAAAGTAAAAGCTAAAGTGATATTAAAATATTTTTCTAAAAATTCTCCAAAAAAAGAATATTTTGAAAATAAAATCAACAAGTAAAAACCAACAACAGACGGTGGTAAAACTAAAGGTAAGGTTATTATAGTTTCTAGAATTTTTTTTGCTCTAAATTGCTTAAAAGTAAAAACCCAAGCAAGAGGTATGCAAAAACAAAACAAAATTATACAAGTAATAATAGAAAGTTTTATGGAAACTAAAAAAGGCGTCCAATCTATACTTAATAATAATTGCGTCATTATAAAACTTTCTCAAGTCAAAAAAGACTTGAGATTATTTTCCTAAATTTGGCTCCATCTCTATAATTTTCCAAGGAAGTCCTTGGGTATTTAACTCATCCATGAAAGGTTTGGCGTCAAATTCTTCCATGTTAAACACACCTTTTCCTTGCCAAATTCCTTTAGCAATTAATTTCGTACCTATCATAGCAGGGACACCTGTAGTATAGCTTACAGCTTGTGCACCAGTTTCTTTAAAGCATTCTTCGTGATTACAAACATTGTAAATATAAACTTGCTTATCTTTTCCATTCTTTACACCACGGATTACACAACCTATATTAGTGTAACCTTTAGTACGAGGGCCCAAACTAGCAGGATCAGGAAGTAAAGTTTTTAAAAATTCTATTGGTATTATCTCTCTACCTTGATGCATAACAGGTTTAATACCTAGCATACCAACATTTTCAAGACATTTCATATGAGTTAAATAACTTTGTCCAAAAGTCATAAAAAATCTTATTCTTTTTAGACCTTTGATATTTTTTACTAAACTTTCAAGCTCTTCATGATAAAGCAAATAACTATCCTTTACTCCTACTTCAGGATAATCCCACTCCATTTTTATTTCCATAGGTTCAGTTTCTATCCATTTTCCATTTTCCCAATAACGACCCTTAGCAGATACTTCTCTTAAATTTATCTCAGGGTTAAAATTAGTTGCAAAGGCATATCCATGATCACCTGCATTACAATCTAGTATATCAATATAATGAATTTCATCAAATAAATTTTGCTGCGCATAAGCACAAAATACATTAGTAACACCTGGATCAAATCCACTGCCTAAAAGTCCTAAAATTCCTGCTTGTTTAAACTTATCATTTCTTGCCCATTGTTCTTTATATTCAAATTTAGCCAAATCAGGATGTTCATAGTTTGCAGTATCTACATAGTGGATATTAGTTTGAATGCACGCATCCATTAAAGCAAGATCTTGATAAGGCAAAGCCACATTTAATAAAATTTCAGCTCCTATTTTTTTAATAAGCTCTACAACAGCAGATGTGTCATCTGCATCTATTTGCTCAGTTTGAATTTCTATACCTAAACGCTCTTTTATAAAAGCTGCTATTTCATCACATTTACTTTTAGTTCTACTTGCTAGAGTTATTTTACTAAAAACATCACTATTCATTGCACATTTTACAGTTGCAACGCAACTTACACCACCTGCACCTATAATTAAAAGATTTTTCATTAACTATCCTTAATTTTTTTGAAAATTGTAACAAAAAAACTTTATAAAGCATTGAAATAAAAAATAATTTTTATAATGTTTTTTTAAAATAAAACAAGTAAAATGATGGTTTTTTAAATTTTTTAAGGACACTTATGAATTTACAAAGTGTGGAATTTTCTTATCCTATTATTATTACTTTTATTACCTATGCATTTTTAATGCTTTTTATAGGTTTTTATTTTTACAAAAAAAATCAAAATAGTAAAGATTATTTTGTTGGAAATGCATCAATGGGGCCGGTAATATCTGCCTTAAGTGCAGGTGCTTCTGATATGAGTAGTTGGCTTTTAATGGCTTTTCCCGGTGCTTTATACGCAGCTGGATTGGGACAAATTTATATAGCCATAGGTTTAAGTTTTGGTATGTTTCTAAACTGGACCTTTGTTGCTAAAAGATTAAAGATTTTTTCTCAAATAGCCAAAGAATGTATTACAATTCCTGATTTTTTTGAAAGTCGCTTTCATGATGATAGACATATTTTAAGAAGTATTTGTGCGGTAGTTATTTTAGTATTTTTTACTATTTACATTAGTGCTGGATTAGTAAGTGGTGCTAAACTTTTTGAAAGTGTATTTAATTTGCCTTATATTTTTGCATTAAGTATTGGATTTTTAGTTATTGTTTTATATACTTTTTTAGGTGGCTATAAAGCCGTATGCTGGACTGATATGATACAAGGACTTTTAATGATGAGTTCATTAATCATCATTCCTTTTGTGATGATTTTTGAACTTGGCGGCTTTGGCGAAGCTTTTTCTACTATAAATGATGTAAAACCTCAAGCTTTTGGTTTAGATGGTGGTGGTTGGCTAGTGGTAGCATCAACCTTGGCCTGGGGACTTGGATATTTTGGCCAACCTCATATTTTAATTCGCTTTATTTCTATAAAAAATGTAAAAGAAATTCCTACTGCGACTTTTATAGGCATAACTTGGATGGTAATTTCTCTATTTGGTGCTGCTATGATAGGATTTTTAGGTATTGCTTATATAGCTAAATTTGATCTTACTTTAAATGATCCTGAAAGAATATTTATTGTAATGTCTCAAGTGCTTTTTAACCCTTGGGTGGCTGGAATTTTACTCAGTGCAATTTTAGCAGCCATTATGAGTACTGCAAGTTCTCAATTGCTAGTATGCGCTTCTAGCTTGGTACAAGATTTTTATACACAAATCTTAAAAAGAAAAACAAATGATAAAAATATTACTTTGTTGTCACGCTTAGGTGTTTTGATTGTAGCGTGTGTAGCTTTTATACTTTCACTTGATACTCAAAGTCAAATTTTAAGCATAGTCTCTTATGCTTGGGCAGGTTTTGGAGCTAGTTTTGGAAGCGTTATTTTATTTTCTTTATTTTATAAAAATATGAGCAAAGAAGGTGCAATAGCTGGAATGGTTAGCGGGGCTTTAACTGTTGTATTTTATAAGCATTTTGGTTCAAATTTTATAGAAATTTATGAAATCATTCCTGGATTTTTAGTCGCAAGTTGTTTTATTATGATTTTTAGTATAATATTTAAAGCAAAAAAACATACAATAAAACATTATGAAAAAATGCTGAAAGAAATTTAAAATGTTTAAATCTTTTTTTTATTCTAAAAAATGGGCTTTATGGGCTTACTTGGGTCTGTTTTTTTTATTGTCTTCTTTATTAGCACAAACCTCTATTAATGTAGCAATAAATGAATGGTATAAAGAATTTTACGATGTTTTACAAGATGCAAAAAATCATAGCATAAATGATTTTTATCATTTTATTAAACAATTTTTATATTTAGCACTGCCTTATGTATTAATCGCTACTATCACGCAATATTTTGGAAGCATATATGCTTTTAAATGGCGCGAGGCTATGACTTTTGATTATATTAAATTTTGGCAAAAAAAAGATGATAACATAGAAGGCAGTTCGCAAAGAATTCAAGAAGATATCTATAATTTTTCAAAAATCATAGAAAGTTTAGGGTTAGCTTTTGTCAAAGCAATTATGACTTTAGTTGCTTTTGTGCCAATTTTATGGATGTTAAGCGCACATGTTAATTTACCTATCTTAAAAGATATTAATGGCTCTTTAGTATGGATTGCATTTTTGGTTTCTTTAGGAGGTTTAGTTATATCATGGTTTGTAGGTATAAAACTACCTGGATTAGAATATAACAATCAAAAAGCCGAAGCTGCTTTTAGAAAAGAACTTGTTTTTGCTGAAGATGATAGAAAAAATTATGCAAGCGATGAAAGTATTTTAAGTTTATTTACCGGGCTTAAAATCAATTATAAAAGATTATTTTTACATTATGGATATTTTAATATATGGCTTTATTTATTTGAGCAAATCATGGTTATAGTACCCTTTTTAATCATGGCTCCAAGTTTATTTTTAGGACTTATACAACTTGGAATTATCATACAAGTTGGTAATGCTTTTGACCAGGTTAGATCTTCATTTAGCATTTTTATCACCAACTGGACAACTATCACACAGCTTCGTAGTATTTACAAGCGTTTAGATGAATTTGAAAAAAATATAGAATATAGAAAACATTAAATTAATTTAAAATATATCATTATTTTTAAGCTAATTTTATAGTTTTGATTTGATATAATTTTGCGAAATTTTATTAAAGGAGTTTTTTTGGACCCCAGTCAATCTTTAGACTTAAATCAAACACTACCTACTGTTGCCTCTATTGATATAGGCTATTCTACTTTTATGATTCTTGTTGCATTAGCTTTAGTGCTTTTAAATGGATTTTTTGTTTTATCTGAATTTGCTATTGTTAAAGTGCGTAGATCAAAACTTGAAGAAATGGTAAAAGAGAAAAAACGCAATGCAAAAAAAGCTTTGGAAGTCACTTCAAAACTAGATACTTATTTAAGTGCTTGCCAACTTGGTATTACGCTAAGCTCTCTTGCTCTTGGTTGGATAGGCGAACCTGCTATTGCTAAAATTCTTGAAGTTCCTCTAGCAAATTTAGGTTTATCTCCAGCATTAATCCATACCATAGCATTTATTATTGCTTTTGCTATTATCACATTATTGCATGTTGTGCTAGGCGAGTTGGTCCCAAAAAGCATTGCTATAGCCATTGCAGATAGAGCTGTTTTATGGGTTGCAAGACCATTGCATTTGTTTTGGTTACTTTTCTTACCTTTCATTAAAACATTTGACTTTTTAGCTGCAGTTTCTTTAAAAATTATAGGTATAAAACCTGCCAAAGAACACGAATTAAGTCACTCTGAAGAAGAGATTAAATTTATTGCGAGTGAAAGCCAAAAAGGTGGAGTTTTGGATGAATTTGAAACTGAAATCATACGCAATGCTGTCGATTTTTCAGATACAGTAGCAAAAGAAATCATGACACCTAGAAAAGATATGATTTGTCTTAATAAACAAAAAAGCTATGAAGAAAATATGCAAATAGTTTGTCAGTATAAACATACACGCTTTCCATACATAGATGGTTCTAAAGATATCATTTTAGGTATGGTGCATATTAGAGACATTATGCAAAATGAACTTAGCAAAGATAAGAAAAATTTAGATGATTTTCTAATCAAAATGATCCTAGTTCCAGAAAATATCAGCATATCTAAAGTTCTTTTCATGATGAATAAAGAACAAGTACATACAGCATTAGTAGTAGATGAATATGGCGGAACTGCTGGTCTTTTAACTATGGAAGATATTATGGAAGAAATTGTTGGTGATATTAACGATGAGCATGATGATTCTAGTCCACATTTTAAAAAGCTTGCAGAAAATATCTATGAATTTCAAGGAAGATATGAAATTAGCGAAGTAGAAGAAATGCTTGATATACGCTTTAATGAAGAATTAGAACAAGTCACTATAGGTGGATATGTTTTCAATCTTTTAGGACGCTTACCGGTGGTTGGAGATAGAATAGAAGATGAATTTTGCTACTACGAAGTCAAAAAGATGGATGGAAATAGCATAGAACGCATTAAAGTTGTACGCAAAAATACTGATGAAGAAGAGTAGCGAACTCTTCTTTTTACTTTTCTATAACCCTCAAATCTTATTCATTTTAACTTACAAGGAAAATTTTTATGCAACTACATGATGAAATTAATCAATTTATACAAGAATACAAAAGCATTATGATATCGTCTTTAAATTTAAACAATCAAACCATATGTTCATATACTCCTATTATAAAAAACAAAAATGACTTTTATATTTATATTAGTGAAATTGCCGAACACTTTGAAGGAGTAAAATACAATAATAAAAACATAGAAATTATGTTTATACAAGATGAAAAAGATTGCATATCAATCTTTGCAAGAAAAAGGCTTAAATTTAGAGTAGAGAGTGTAGAAATAACAAGAGATAATCAGCTATTTGAGCAAGTATTAAATACTTATGAAAATGAAGACAATAAAGAAATAATTCAAGTCATTAAAAATATGCAAGATTTTCATTTATTTCAACTTATACTGAAAAATGGAAGATATGTTAAAGGTTTTGGAAAGGCATATGAAATTAATGAAGGAGCAATTAATTTAATTAATTCAAAAGGACATAAATAATTCAAGATGAGCTTTTTGCCCATCTTGATAGATTAACCATTTCTTTTTTTGATAATTTCTTCAGAAACATTTTTTGGAACTTCATCATAGTGATCAAATTCCATAGAATAAGTAGCACGGCCTTGAGTTTGACTTCTAAGATCGGTTGAGTAACCAAACATCTCGGCCAAAGGACAAAATGCTGTAATAATTTTATTACCACCTCTTTCATCCATTGAATTTACTTGGCCACGGCGTTTATTTAAATCGCCAATAACATCACCCATATATTCTTCTGGAGTTTCAACTTCAACTTTCATCATAGGTTCTAAGATTACAGCACCTGCTTTTCTAGCACCTTCTTTAAAGCCCATAGAAGCTGCAAGTTTAAATGCCATTTCAGAAGAATCCACTTCGTGGTAACTTCCATCATAAACAGTTACTTTAACATCTTCAACAGGATATCCCGCTAAAACACCATTTTGTAATGCCTCTTGAACACCTTTATCAACTGCTGGAATATATTCTTTTGGAATTACCCCACCTTTGATATCATTTACAAATTCATATCCACTACCTGGTTCAAGTGGCTCAAGTCTTAAGAATACATGACCATATTGTCCACGACCACCTGATTGTTTAGCGTATTTGTATTCTTGCTCAACTGTTTTTCTAATAGTTTCACGGTAAGCAACTTGAGGTTGACCAACTTCTGCTTCAACTTTAAATTCACGAAGCATTCTATCAACGATAATTTCTAAGTGAAGCTCGCCCATACCTGAAATGATAGTTTGACCACTTTCTTCATCTGTTGAAACTCTAAAGCTTGGATCTTCTTGAGCTAATTTATTTAAAGCAATAGACATTTTTTCTTGATCTGCTTTTGTTTTAGGCTCAACAGCAACTGAAATAACAGGATCTGGAAAATCCATTCTCTCTAAAATAACCTTATCTTTTTCACTTGCTAAAGTATCACCGGTTAGTGTGTCTTTAAGTCCAACAACCGCTCCGATTTCTCCTGCATATAAAGTTTTAATTTCTTCTCTTTTATTAGAGTGCATTTTCAAAAGACGACCGATTCTTTCTTTTTTATCTTTTGTTGAGTTGTATGCATAAGAACCACTTTCTAAACTTCCTCTATACACACGAACGAAAGTTAATTGCCCAACAAAAGGATCAGTCATAATTTTAAATGCTAGGCCTGCAAACTCACCATCATCAGTTGATTTTACAGAAACTTCTGTACCGTCTTCATATTCACCTTTAATATTAGCAACTTCATCAGGAGCTGGTAAATAAGCAACAACAGCATCAAGTAATGGCTGAACACCTTTATTTTTAAAAGCTGTACCACAAAGCATAGGAACCATAGAAAGACTTAAACATCCTGCTTTAATACCTGCTTTAATTTCTTCTTGAGTAAGCTCTTCACCACCTAGGTATTTTTCCATTAATTCATCGCTTGTTTCAGAAACTGCTTCTATCATTTTTGTGCGATATTCTTCAGCCTTTTCTTTAAGTTCAGCTGGAATTTCTTTTTCTACATAATCAGTTGGTTTATTTTCATCTTCCCATACCAAAGCTTTCATGGTAATAAGATCAATTACACCTTTGAAATTATCTTCAGCACCGATTGGAATTTGAAGTGGAACTGGGTTACCTTTCAAACGATTTTTGATTTGTTCTTCAACATTAAAGAAATTTGCACCAATTCTGTCCATTTTATTTACAAAAACAATTCTTGGAACACCGTATTTATTAGCTTGTCTCCATACAGTTTCTGATTGTGGTTGAACTCCACCTACTGAACAAAATACCGCAACTGCACCATCTAAAACACGCATTGATCTTTCAACTTCAATTGTAAAGTCAACATGGCCTGGAGTGTCTATAAGGTTAATTTGATGGTTTTTCCAAAAACAAGTTGTAGCAGCAGAAGTAATTGTGATACCTCTTTCTTTTTCTTGCTCCATCCAGTCCATTGTAGCTGCACCATCATGCACCTCACCAATTTTATGGCTCATACCTGTAAAGAAAAGAATTCTCTCACTAGTAGTTGTTTTACCTGCATCAATATGAGCTGCGATACCTATATTTCTAACTCTTTTTAAAGGAGTACTTCTTGACATATTTTACTCCTCTTACCAGCGATAATGAGCAAATGCTTTATTAGCTTCTGCCATTTTATAAGTATCTTCTTTCTTCTTGAATGAAGCACCTTTGCTATTAGCTGCATCTAATAATTCTGCTGCTAATTTTTCTATCATAGTTCTTTCGCTTCTTTTTCTAGCAAAAGAAATAATCCATCTTATAGCTAAAGCTTGTTGTCTAGCTGGGCGTACTTCTACTGGCACTTGATAAGTAGCACCACCAACACGACGAGATTTAACTTCTAATAAAGGCTTAATATTTTCAATAGCATCATTAAAAATTTCTATACCTTTTTTTTCTCCACCCTTTTTATCGATAGCTTCTAAAGCACCATACATAATAGTCGTAGCTGTGCTTTTTTTACCATCATACATTAAAGAATTAATGAATTTTGTGATTACTTTGTTTCCATAAATCGGATCTGGCAAGACTTCTCTTACCGGAGCTTTTCTTCTTCTCATAATTTTCCTTCAAATTTATAATTTTACTCAAACAAAATCAAATCTAACGGATTTGTCTGCAATTTTATTACTTAGCTGCTGCTTTAGGGCGTTTCGCACCATATTTAGAACGAGAAACGGTTCTTTTTGCAACACCTGCAGTATCTAAGGCACCGCGAACAATGTGATACTTAACACCTGGTAAGTCTTTTACCCTACCACCACGCACTAAAACAATGCTGTGTTCTTGTAGGTTGTGACCTTCACCACCGATATAACTAATAACTTCAAAGCCACTTGTAAGTCTTACTTTGGCAACTTTTCTTAACGCTGAGTTTGGTTTTTTAGGGGTTGTTGTATAAACCCTAGTGCAAACTCCCCTTCTTTGTGGACAATTTTTAAGCGCTGGAGATTTAGATTTCTCTAAAACTTTTTTGCGCTCTTTTCTAACCAATTGATTTATGGTAGGCACAATAATTCCTTTCTTTAAAAAATGTAATAAACTTTGGATAATATCTAAATTTTACTTACAAAAATATAAACTAAAAACAATTTAAATCTTTTTGAAATTTTCTAAAAACAAACTCACATGATAAACATCGGTGTTTGCGTGATTTACATTAATACTTAGTGGAATAAAACATTGATTTTTTTCTTGATAATTTTCCCACTTGTAAGAATAGGAAAAAAATAATTTTCTTTTTTATGTAAATGTAAAGAGAAATTCTCAAAAATTTATCCAAGGGATTGCTGAAATATTAAAAGAATTTTTAATATTCTCTTTTACAAACATAGTGTTTTCTTTAATGAATTGTTTATCTTGCTCGAAATTATGTAAAAAGTTTTGAAAATCTTCATTAAATTCAGTCCATAAAACACAAAAAGTCTTTGATTTTTCACAAAAAGCGGTATAACTTGGATGGATAATATCAAAACAAATTAATTTATCATCCTCTAAGTATAATTTAAATTCAGGTATTAAATTAACATTTTTACTTAAAAAATAGATAAAACTACCATAAAAAGAATATTTTTGATTTTTAACAAAAGAATAAAATTTACTAATATCTAATTAACATTTAATTCAAAAGAGCAGGGAAATTTAGTATAAAATTCAAAATGCTCTTTTCTATTGATTTATTTTTTTGATAAAATCCACCAATAAAAACAAAAGGAGATAAAATGGGTTTTTGGGATAGCGTAGGCAAAGTAGCAAAAGATGCGGCAGCTAATTTAGATGCAAAAAGCAAAGAATTACAAGCTACGAAAATAAGATTAGAGAATAAAAGTAGCAATGAATTAAAAAACATCATAAATAGTGAAGGATTTTTTAGTGCCGGTAGAACAGAAAAAGCAATGGCTGTAAAAATTCTAAAAGAACGCGGAGAAATTGATTAAAAATTTCAAACAAACCCTATCTAAAAATAGATAGGATTAAAATCATTGTTTATCGGTATTGTATTGCAAATAAACCACATGGGTAGCTAAATACTCTTCAAGACCATGTTTTCCATCAGCTCCACCTATGCCACTTTTTCTAAAACCTGCATGAAATCCTTGCATTGCTTCAAAATTTTCACGGTTAATATAAGTTTCACCAAATTTTATTTCTCTACTAGCTCTCATTGCTATATCTAAATTTTGTGTATAAATAGAACTTGTCAGTCCATATTCACAATCATTTGCCATGTCAATTGCCTCATCAAGTGTATCAAATTTAGTAATTGGTAAAATCGGAGCAAAAATTTCTTTTTGCATGATCTCATCTTCATGCTTAACATTTGTAAGAACGCTTGCAGGAAAATAATATCCGCTTGTATCGGTAATTTTTCCACCGCATTCTACAACTGCTCCTTTATTCGTAGCTCTCTCAAGCATTGCTAAAGCATTATCAACCCCTGCTTGATTGACAAGCGGACCCATATCAAAATCGCCTTTCAAAGTGTTTCCAACACTTACTTTACTCATGGCTTTTACAAATTTATCTACAAATTCATCATAAACACTTGTATGCACATAAGCTCTTTCGGCACAATTGCAAACTTGTCCGTTATTGCAAATTCTACTTGCCTTAATCGCTTCTACCGCTAAATCAATATCTGCATCTTTACACACTATAGCCGGTGCCTTTCCGCCAAGTTCTAGAGAAACCTTAATGATATTTTTAGCTGCAGCTTCCATCACTCTAGTTCCTGCTTCAACACTCCCTGTAAGACTTACCATACCTATGTTTTCATTACTTGATAATTCATGTCCTACCACACTACCCTTACCTGCAACTAAATTAAATACACCTTTTGGTAAAGAACTTTGCGAGACAAGCTTTGCAAATTCAAAAGCATTATTTGGAGTTTCACTGCTTGGTTTTATAACAATGGTGTTGCCTGTTAGTAAAGCAGGTGCCATCTTTCTTGCGATTAGAAAAAATGGAAAATTCCAAGGTAAAATTCCACCAATTACACCAATGGCACTTTTATATAAATATATATGCTCATTAGCTCTATCACTTTGTATAATTTCGCCTTCATACCTTCTAGCCCATTCAGCAGTATAATCCATATAATCTGCCGTAAAATTAATCTCTACACTAGCTAAAGCTCTAGTTTTTCCTTGCTCTTGCATTAAAATTTCTGTTAAAAAATTAGCATTTTTGCGTATTAAACTAGCTATTTCTCTTAAATGATTTGCTCTTTCAATCGCTGGTTTAGCTTCCCAATTTTTTTGTACCTTTTTAGCTGCTTCAATTGCTCTTTGTGTATCTTCTAAAGAAGCACTTGCTACTCTTGATATTACTTCTTTGGTAGCGGGATTTAAAACTTCTATAAATTCGCCATTGTGTGGGATAAATTCGCCATCAATATAATTTAAATAAGTTGTCATTTTTTCTCCTTTTTTAATCTAAATGAAATACTTCTTCCATATTTAGCCACTTTTGTCCTGCATGAGCTAAAGATATTTGGCAGGGATCTGTAACTTTCCACCATTGTTGTGTATTTTTATCTTTTGCCATCTTAGCCATATCTGCATCAAAATCAACACCTGTATATTCAAAATATGCAAACAAATATTCTCCAAATAAATAAATAGAATAATTTTGTATATTACATTCTTTAATCATCTCACAAACACCTTTATAAGGCTTTGCATGAAGATCTTTATACTTTTGTATTTTTTCCTTTTTAATTTTTATAATTTGACCATATCTTTGCACCTATCCTCCTTATAAATTGATAAAGCATTTTTATAAAATATCTTGTCCAAATCTTTAAAAATATTTCCTTCTATGATAAATTTAGCCCATTTAGCTGGAGCTATTTTTGCCACAGGATAATTACTACCAAATATAAATTTATCTTCACTAAAAACATTCTTTAAAAATGAAAAACATTGAGATATAAAATCTCTATGAATTTTTATCGTAAAATCATCTGGTACGGAAATTTTTATCCATAAATTTGGGAAATCTTTTAATTTATGTAATATTTTTTTATATTCATCAAAATAGTTAATTTTAGGACTGCCCATATGATTTAAAACTACTTTTAAATTAGGATTATCAAATAAAAACTTTTCCAATATCCAAAGTTCTTCATTTTTCATGCAAGCTTCAAAAGGTATATTAAAAACATTTAGAAGTTCTAATTTTTCTTTAAAATCTGCTTCAAATAGTCTCTTAGCACCCTTTTTACTAGTATGCATTACCTCTCTAAAAGCACATAAGTGTTCTTTGTACTTTAAATCAGCTAAACAAACAAAAAGACCATGTTCTTGTTTTTGCTTTAATGCAAATAAAGCTTCTTTTTCCAAATCATCACTATTTGTTTCAACATACATCGCACCTAAAAAATCAAATTCTTTATACTCATTTTTTGCCCTTAAAAAATCATAATTTTGTTCCAATCTATTATTGCCTTTTATCCACGAAATAGGCATTTTACTTAAATCCCAAAGATGCAAATGAGAATCAAAAATTTTTTGCATTTTTAAGCCTTTATTTTAGAACCAAAAAAACCATACCATGATACATATAAAAATAATGGGGCCATAGCCAAATATCCCATGCTTGTTCCAAAATAATCATTAATTAAACCCATGATAATAGGCATAATAGCACCACCAACTATACTCATAACAAGTAAAGAACCACCTAATTTCACTTGATTAAAAGGAAGATTTTTTGTTGCAACTGCAAAAATAGTAGGAAAAGAAATGGACATAAAGAAAAATAATGCAATTAAAATAACTATACTAATAAATCCGCTAGCAAAATACAAGCATACACATAAAATCACATTAATAAAAGAATACCATCCTAAAATAGTCTCACCTTTAATTTTCTTCATCAAAGGCGTAGAAAGAATACGACCTAACATAAAAGCAATTAAAGCTATCGAAAAATAATAAGCCCCTTGTTCATCTTTTAGATTTTCATTATGCTCACTAAGATAATTTATAAAAAAAGCTCCTGCACTAACTTGATTTGCTATATACAAAAATTGTGCTAGCAATCCAAAATTAAAATGTTTACGCTTAAAAACTCCAATAGGTTTTGAGGTATCTTTTTGTTCATAATCACTACTTACTGCCGATCCTTCTGGAATTTTATTCAATGCAAAAGCAATCAAGATCAAAATAACAATTGCTGCAATACCAACATACACTAGCTGGACATTACCCATATTAGCAAGTAACGCAGCTTCTATTTGTTCTTTACTTGCACATTCTTCTTGTTTTGTAATAGATAAAAACAAAGCTCCACCTATAATAGGTCCTAAAAATTGACCCAAACCATTAAAACTTTGAGCAGCATTAATTCTAAAACTAGCATTTTTCTCATCACCAAGTTTTACCATATAAGGATTAGCACTAGTTTCCAAAGAACCAATACCGCAAGCTAAAATAAAAAAAGCAAATAAAAATAAGTAAAAATTAGCTAAATTTGTAGCTGGAATAATCAATAAACAACCTATTGCATACAAGATTAACCCAAAAATAATACCAATTTTATAAGAGTATTTATTTGCTATATATCCAGCAGGTAATGCTATGATAAAATAAGCACCAAAATAAGCGAGTTGCAAAAATCCACTTTCATGTTGAGTGATATGTAAATGATTTTGAAAATTCTTATTCATCACATCAATCAGCCCATAACTAACTCCCCATAAAAAGAAAAGAGAAGTTACTAAAATAATTGCTATTTTTATATTTTTAGAGTTATTTAACATATATCCTCCTTGTTATTAAATTTCATCCCAATTTAGAGCTCTATCTAAATGGATATATCCACCATCAGGAGTTAAAATTTGTCCTGTTGTGTGTGAAGCAAGAGGACTTAGTGTAAAAACTGCTGTGTTTGCTATTTCTTCTATAGTTGTAAAACGATGACCCAATGGTATGCATTTTGCTATTTTTTCATATTGAGCTTTTGGATTTGGAAAATTTGACAACCATTTTTCATAAAGAGGAGTCATAACTTCAGCCGGTGCTATAGCATTAACTCTAATATTATCTTTTGCAAAAGCGCAAGCCCATTCTCTTGTAAAACCTATTTGAGCAGCTTTTGCTGAAGCATAAGCTGAAGTTCTACCTTGTCCTGTTAAGCCGGTTTTACTTGTGATATTTAATATACTTCCTTGTTGCTTTTTAATATATGGTAAGCATTCTTTAGTCATAGTATAATAATGAAAAAGATTATTTTCATAAGATTTAATTAATTCTTCAGTTGTAGCATCTTCTATATGTAAATTATCATTTGCTCCAGCATTATTAACCAAAGCATAAATTCCACCATATATATTAACAACACTTTTAACAAGTGTTGAAATTTGTTCTGTATTTTTTAAATCTATTTGATAAAATCCATAATTTCCGCAAATGTCTTTTAGCTCATCATCTTTTTCTTTAGAAATTTCACTTCTTGAAAAAATAATTGGAATCCCACCTTCTAAAGCCCATAATTTAGCAATACCATAACCAATCCCTTTAGCACCACCTGTGATGATACAAATTTTGTTTTTAATTTTTAAATCCATAATATATCCTTTTTTATTAATTTAGCAAGTTGTAGCAAGTCTCCAAACTGAAAAATCATTTTGTTCATTTAACTCTGCCTTTACCAATTCTCCATTTGAAATTCTTATGATCAAATCTATAAGCTCATCACGCACTTCTTCTTTTGTCTTAATCCCATCTATAATACTTCCTGCGTTAATATCAATAGCATCATTCATATTTTCATAACAAAAAGTATTAGAACTCATTTTAATAGTAGGCACAATAGCTGAACCTGTAGGAGTACCACGACCTGTAGTAAAAACACAAATATTTGCTCCACCTGCCACCATAGCGCTAAGTTGTTCTATATCATTACCTGGCGTATTCATAAAAGTAAGTCCTTTGGAAATTACAGGTTTAGCATAATCAATCACATCTATTAAAGTTCTAGTACCTGCTTTATAAACACAACCTAAAGACTTTTCTTCTATAGTGCTAAGCCCACCTGCAATATTTCCCGGACTAGGATTTGCTCCGCGTATATCAGCATGAAAAGATTTAACTAAATTCTCATAGCCTAAAATCTTATCATATACCTTTTTAGCTACTTCATCATTTTTTGCTCTCTTAGCAAGTATGGCTTCACACCCTATAAGCTCTGTAGTTTCTGCTAAAATTACTGCACCACCTTCATCAATTACAAAATCACTTAAACTTCCTAAAGCAGGATTGGCACTAAGACCGCTATAACTATCGCTACCACCACATTCTGTGCCTAAAATCAAATCACTAAAATCGCCATCTGTTTTTTCCAATTTTGCAGCATTTTCAAGCATTTGATTTACTATTTTAACACCCTTTTCTATGGTATTTTTACTACCACCGCACTCTTGTATTACTAAATATTCAACCATCTTATAAGGTGTCACTTCTTTTATTTTTTCAGCTACTATTTTCGCTTGTATTACCTCACAACCAAGTCCTACAATTAAAACACCAAAAACATTAGCATTACTCCCATGGCCTATTAAAACATCTCTAGTTTGTAAAGCATCAAATTCGAGTTGAGAACAGCCATGTTGATGATTAATATATACTGCCCCATTGCATTTTTTGGCTATATTTTCGCACACCTTATTAGCACAATGCACGCTTGGTATAATAATGACTTTATTTCTCAAGCCAAATTTTCCATCTTCTCTTCTATAACCCATTATCTTTTTCATATTTATTCCTTATCCCCACGACCTCTAATACCTGCACTATTGTGAATATGCACCCATTCACCTTTATTAATATCACAACTTGCACTAGCTATAGCTTCTGCATATTTGATGACAACTTCATCTTTTTTTATATCTTTTAGTGCAAATTTATGTCCACTTGCAATATCATCTAAAAGTTCTATATTTTCCACGATTTCACCTTTTTTAAAATCACGCAAAGCAGTAGCGACATTATCTTTTTCATTGACTATAATATAGGCTTTCATAATTTTATACCCGTTTCTTTTTCTATAGTTTTAACAAGTTCTTTAGCTTCATTAAAACGAGTATTTAATTCTTCTTTTGTGGCATGTGATAAAGGATGGATGCTTGTATTTGCAAATTCAAATCCTCTGGCCTTTAAAAGCAAAGCAAATCCCATAGGAAAAGCTATGTTCATACCAAATCTTATAGCTTTTAATAAACTTTTTTGAATCAGCAAAGCTCTATCTATATTTTTTTCATTGATTGATTTATAAATTTCACTCATAAGTTCTGGAAAAACACCACCTATACTAGTCATAGAACCCTTTGCCCCTATCAGTAGTGCTCCTGCATAAAATTCTTCTCTTCCTACAAAAACATCAAAATCACTAGGCACTACATCTAATATATGATTTAAAAGCAAAGCATCTCCACTGCTATCTTTTATACCCGCAATATTATCAAGCTTTGAAACCCTTTCTATAAATTTCAAACTTAGCGCTGGTGCAAAAAGAGGGATGTTATAAATATACAAAGGAAGCTTTACTCTAGAAGATAAATCTTTAATATATTCAAAAAGTGCGTCTTCACTTAATTTGTAATAATAAGGCATAGCAAGTAATAAAGCATCAAGCCCTAATTCATATGCTTTTTGTGTCAAAGTAAAAGTATTTTGATAAACTGTTGATGCAATACCTGTAATAACAGGGATATTATTTTTTGCAGCTTCTTTTGTAAGTTTCATTATTTTGACTTGCTCTTCTATACCTAAAGCTTGAGAATCTCCTGCACTACCATTACAAAATAATCCATTTAAACCTTTTGAGATACCAAATTCGCAGTATTTAATAAATTCGTTTTCATTAATATTTCCACTCATATCATATGGAGTTAATAAGGCTGGTAAAGTTCCTTTTAATATTCCCATATTTTTCCTTTCATTTTTTGTATATACAAAAATATTTTTATATACAAAAAATATAGCTAAAAATAGAAATTTTTAAAAACATCAAAATGATAAAAAAACAATACAAAAGTCTTATAAAAGTAGTTATAATCAACCATCTAAAGCAAAAACTGCTAATAGAAAATATTTTTTATATCATTAAAAATGTTACTAAAAGTAAAAAATATGATAGAATTTATCTATTGAAAAAGGAGTAAAATGACACATCAACCAACATTAAGAGTTTTAAAAATTTTAGAATTATTGGGCAATAATAATCAAAAAAATACACTAAGCTCTATTGCAAAAGATTTAAATATCCCTCCAGGGACACTTTCTCCTATACTTCAAACTTTACAAGCTAAAAATTACATTAAATGTGATAAAAATAAATTTTACACATTAGATTATAAAATTTTAGAAATTAGCCGTTGTATTTCAATAAAAAATAGCGCATTAGAATTAATTAAAAAACATATGAAAAACATCAGAAACTTAACAGGACAAACATGCCAAATGGGAATATTAAAAGAAGGAAATGTATTTTATTTAGAAAAACTTGATTCGGATAATCAAATACAAATCAAGTCTTTTGTCGGTGCTTCATATCCAGCTTACGCTACATCTTTAGGAAAAGCATTACTAGAAAAGAAAACTTATAAAGAGCTTGAAAAAATTTATCCAAATCCTTTTGAGAAAATAACACCAAATACATTAAATAATCTAAAAGAGCTTTACGAAGAATTATCTTCTATCAAAAAAAATAAAATAGCATTAGAAAGTGGGGAAATGAACCCAGAAATTGAGTGTATGGCCATAGGAATTGAATACGATGAAAAAATTATAGCTGCAATTAGTATTTCATATCATATATTTTACTCAAATGCAAATTTTAAAGAAAAAAATCAAAAAATTTTACTAGAAGAAAAATACAAAATAGAACAAGATTTAAAATTATATTTCCCGGAATTAGAAAATATATATCAATAAAAATCCCTAATTAGGGATTTTTATTCTTTTTCTTTTAATTTAAGTTTTTGCTCTTGATATAATCCTGTTCCAACAGGAATCATACGACCTAAAATTACATTTTCTTTCAGATCTTCAAGATAATCAAATTTACCTGCAATACTTGCTTCTGTTAAAACTTTTGTTGTTTCTTGGAAAGAAGCAGCTGAAATCACGCTATCACTTCCAATAGCCGCTCTTGTTACCCCAAGTAACACAGGTTCAGCCACAGCAGGCTCACCACCATATCTTAAAATTCTTTCATTTTCTTCTCTGAATTTTCTTCTTGAAACTAAATCACCCACGATGAAGTTAGTATGACCACTATCTACAATTTTAACTTGTCTTAGCATTTGTGATACGATGATTTCAATATGCTTATCAGAAATCACAACACCTTGACCGCGATAAACTTGCTGAATTTCAGAAATAAGATAATAATGTAATGCTTTTTCACCTAAAATTCTAAGTACATCATGGCTTGAAATAACTCCATCGGTTAATTTTTCACCCGCATGGATAAACTCACCATCTCTTACTTGAATACGTTTTGATTTATCTATCAAATACTCTGCACTACTTCCATCTTCTGCTTGAATAATGATTCTTTCTTTTGATCTTAAAGGCTTATCAAATCTAACAACTCCATCAATTTCAGCTACAACGGCAGTGTTTTTTGGCTTTCTTGCTTCAAATAATTCAGATACTCTTGGAAGACCCCCGGTAATATCTTTTGATTTAGCTGCTGCCTTTGGTGTTTTAGCTAAAATATCAGCTTGCTTCACCTTATCACCATCATTTACATAAATAACAGTTTTTGGCTCTAATTGATAACGCACTACTTTGTCATTTTCACCTATGATTAACAACGCTGGACGCACTCCACTTGGTAAATACTCATTAATAACAAGCGATCTTTTACCTGTTGCTTCATCAATTTGTTCATCAGCACTATAGCCTGATTCAATATCTTCAAAATTTATAGTACCTGCAACCTCTGCAATTACGGTGTTATTATATGCATCCCATTCAGCAATGATAGTTTTATCTTCTTTGCTTGATTTTGCTATGATAGCTTTAGGATTATCCACAAAAGCACTATCATCAAATTCAATCACGGATTCTCTTGGTATATAATGTCTTTTTGCTTCTCTATCATTTTCATCAGCAATAACAACAAAAACACCTTTTTCTTTAACTACATCACCTTTTTTAAGATTTTTAATCCTATCTAAACCATCGCCTTTGAGCATGTAAAATTTTAATGTGCCTTTTGCACCTGCTATAATATCTTGAGTGATAGGATCACCATCTTTTACTAGCAATTCACTAGCATAAGGAATACGATTTGGTATATTCCAACCTTCTTTGATCACTTCAACAATACTTTCATTTTCAGCTACTTCAACACCATCGCTATATGGAATATATAACTTACCTTCGATATTACCACTTACACCAGCAAGCTCATTAGCTTTTGCTAAATCATATTTTCTTAATATAAATTTAGCTTCATTGTTTTTTGCTTTAACGCTAACCACTACATCTTCATACGCATGTTCAATATGGATAGTTCCTTTAAATGGGGCTTTGATTTTTGGCTCAACAAGTAAAATAGCAGCATTGCGATGATTTGCAACGATAGTTTTACCTTGTCTATCTTCATAAGTGTTAAGATTATAAAATCTTACAAAACCTTCTTTGTGTGCTACTACTTGACGATCTTGTAAATCTGTACTAGCAGTACCACCACTATGGAAAGTTCTTAGTGTAAGCTGAGTTCCTGGCTCACCGATTGATTGAGCAGATATAATACCTACAGCTTCACCTGGCTTAACTAATTTACCCTCACCTAGGTTAATACCATAACATTTAGAACAAACTCCTTTTTTAGCTTTACAAGTAATAGGAGTTCTAATACTTACACTCTTTACACCACTTTCAACAATTACTCTAGCTTTTTCTTCATCTATTAAAGTACCTTCTGAAAATAAAATTTCATTAGTAATAGAATCAATAATATTTTCAGCTAAAACTCTTCCTAAAATTCTTTCCTCTAAGGTTTCAATCACAACACCATCTGCTGTGATTTCATTAATTTCAACACCCTCATGTGCACCACAATCATCCATTGTAACTTTTACATTTTGTGCCACATCGATAAGCTTTCTTGTTAAATAACCTGCATTTGCTGTTTTTAATGCTGTATCTGCGAGACCTTTTCTAGCACCATGAGTTGAAATAAAATATTCAAGAACATTAAGTCCTTCACGGAAATTTGAAATAATCGGTGTTTCAATAATTGAGCCATCAGGTTTTGCCATAAGACCCCTCATCGCAGCAAGCTGTGAAATTTGAGCTGCTGAACCTCTAGCACCAGAATCTGCCATCATATAAATAGAGTTAAATCCTTCTTTATCTTTTTTAATTAACTCCATCATATCTTTTGACAAGATATTATTAGTGCTTTTCCAAATATCGATAATCTTATTATATCTTTCACCCGAAGTAATCAAACCTAAATTATATGAATTTTGAATTTCTCTTACTTGTTTTTTAGCTTCTTCTATGCTTTTTTGCTTTTGATCAGGCACAATAATATCAGCAATTGAAATAGAAATACCTGCTTTTGTTGCATATTCAAAACCAAGATCTTTTAGTTTATCTAAAAAGCTAGCACTTACTTCAAGGCCACCCTCTTTATAAACATAATCAACCAAAGCTGCAATATCTTTTTTCTTCATGACTTTATTCCACATATTTTCAGGAACAAAATCAGGTAAGATAGACTTAATAATCAATCTACCCGCGGTTGTTGTGATTTTTCTTCCATCAACCACACTTCTAATGCTTGCATGAATATCTAAAGATTTTGCTTCTAGAGCAATCATAACCTCTTCAATACCTGTGCAAATTTTATGCTCACCTTTAGCACCATCTTTTTCTAAAGACAGATAATAAATCCCCAAAACCATATCTTGAGAAGGCACAGTTACAGAACGACCACTTGCTGGAAGCAAGATATTCATAGATGAGAGCATTAATACTTTACACTCAGCTATTGCCTCTTGAGATAAAGGCACATGCACAGCCATTTGGTCCCCGTCAAAGTCAGCATTAAATGCCGCACACACTAATGGATGAAGTTGAATCGCTTTACCCTCTACAAGCACAGGATGAAAAGCTTGGATAGAAAGTTTATGCAAGGTTGGAGCACGGTTAAGCATTACAGGATGACCTTTAACAACCTCTTCTAAGCACTCCCAAACCTCATTAGTTTTGTTTTCTATCATTTTTTTAGCTTGTTTTACGGTAGTTGCATAACCTTTTTCTTCAAGCTTAGCTAACAAATGTGGTTTAAATAATTCTAAAGCCATTTTTTTAGGTAAACCGCATTGATCCATTCTAAGTTTTGGTCCAACAACAATAACACTACGACCTGAGAAATCCACCCTTTTACCAAGTAGATTTTGTCTAAAACGACCTTGTTTACCTTTGATAATTTCACTTAAAGATTTCAATGGGCGCTTATTTGCACCTTTAACTGCATTTGCTCTTCTGCCATTATCAAACAAAGCATCAACTGCTTCTTGTAGCATTCTTTTTTCATTTCTAATGATAATTTCAGGTGCATCAAGCTCCATAAGTCTTTTTAAACGCGTATTTCTATTGATAACCCTTCTATATAAATCATTCACATCAGAAACTGCAAATTTTCCACCATCTAAAGCTACCAAAGGTCTTAAATCAGGTGGTAATACAGGTAAATTTGTGATCATCATCCACTCAGGACGATTTGGTACTACTTCATCAATATTTGTATTGCTATTTAAATTACTATTTAAGAAATTTTCTACCACTTTTAAGCGTTTGATGATAGTTTTTTTCTTTGCTTCTGAATTAGTTGCTGCAATATCTTCTTTTAATTTATTTAAAAGCTCGACAAGATCTAAATTTGCTAGTAAATCTCTAACAACTTCACCACCCATTCTAGCTTTAAATCCACTACTTTCATAGCGTTGCATTAAATTTAAATACTGCTCTTCATTTAACACATCACAAAATTCAACTTTTTTAGTATTTTCATTATCATAGTATGCATCACCTGGATTTTCTACTATATATGCTTCATAATATAATACGCGTTCTAAGTCTTTCATCTTTACGCCGAGTAAAGTACCGATACGACTTGGTAAAGAGTTCACATACCATATATGTGCTACTGGGGTAACTAGCTCAATATGCCCCATTCTTGAACGACGCACTTTAGAACTAGTAACTTCAACACCACATTTTTCACACTTAATGCCCTTAAAACGCATTTTTTTATACTTACCACAAAGACACTCATAATCTCTTACTGGTCCAAAAATTTTAGCACAAAAAAGCCCATCTCTTTCAGGCTTTAAAGTTCTATAATTAATCGTTTCTGGTTTTTTTACTTCCCCATAAGACCATGATTTGATTTTTTCAGGACTTGCAAGTCTTAATTGAAAAGCTTCAAAGTCTCTAGGTCTGCCATCTTCTTTTATTTCGATAGGTTTAAATTTACTCATTATTCTCATCCTTATCAAAAATCTCAACATCTAAAGCAAGAGATTTTAATTCATTTGTAAGTACAAAGAATGTCTCTGGAATACCTGTTGCTGGAACATTCTCGCCTTTTGTTAAAGCTTTATAAGCACTAAATCTACCCTCAACATCATCAGATTTAATAGTAAGCATTTCTCTTAAAGTATGAGCTGCTCCATAAGCTTCAAGAGCCCAAACTTCCATCTCACCAAATCTTTGCCCACCAAATAATGCTTTACCACCAACTGGTTGTTGTGTTACTAAGCTATAAGGTCCAGTGCTTCTTGCGTGAACTTTTTCATCTACTAAATGGTGTAATTTAAGCATATACATACATCCAACATGCACACGCTCTGCCATTTTTTCACCAGTTCTTCCATCATAAAGTTCACTTTTTCCATCCATAGCTATTTTAGCCATTTCAAAAAGCTTACCAAATTCTTCAACCGTTACACCTTCAAATACAGGAGTAGCAAATTTTACCCCTTTAGCCCAATCTCTAGCATAAGAAATAAGTTGCTCATCATTTAAAGTTTGTACAAATTTCTTTTCTAGCTCAAGTCTAGATACACTACAAATTTCAAGAATTTTTTCGCGTAATTCTTTTACAAAATCTTTTTGTTTTCTATCAAAAATTTCTTGAATTTGATCACCTAGTCTCATACCAACAATCCCTAAGTGACTTTCAAGAATTTGTCCTATATTCATACGACTTGGAACCCCTAGAGGATTTAAAGCTATATCAATAGGTCTTCCATCAGGTAAATAAGGCATATCAACTTCTGGAACGATATTAGATACAATACCTTTATTTCCATGGCGTCCTGCCATTTTATCCCCAACTTTTAATTTTCTCTTAGTCGCAATATATACTTTAACAAGTTTTACCACTCCACTTGGTAAAATATCATCTTTTTCTAAAATTTCTAATTTTTCATCATGCTCTGTTTTAAGCTTTTTCTTCTCGTTTTGGAAGTGATTTTTTAAATCATCATATTCTTTTTGCACTTCTTTAGAATAAGCTTTAACTAAAGAATTTAATGCAAAACGATTAATTTTTTCCAACTCGGTAATTTCTACCTTGGAACCTTTTTTATATTTAACACCATTTATTTCTTCGTCTGAATTTAAAGGTGATTTAGAAAGCAAAGAACATACTCTTAAAGTTTCTTCTCTGTCCATCATCAAAAGTCTATCGTGATGTTCTTTTTCAAGATTTAATTTTTCATCATCATAGGCTTTTACAGCACGAGCATCTTTTTCATAACCTTTTTTAGTAAATATTTTTACATCTACAACAACACCTTCCAATGAAGCAGTTGCATATAAAGATTTATTTACAACATGTCCTGCCTTTTCACCAAAAATAGCTCTTAGTAATCTTTCTTCAGGCGTAGGTTTTACCTCACCTTTAGGTGAAACTTTACCTACCAAAATCATACCAGGCTTTATATGAGTTCCTATTTTTGCAATACCACTCTCATCAAGATGTGCTAAATCTTCCTCTTTAACATTTGGAATATCTTTTGTAATCTCTTCAACGCCATCTTTAAGTTCTCTAGCCTCTACTTCTTTTTCATAAATATGAACACTAGTGAAAGTGTCTTCGCGTAAAATTTTCTCACTAATTACAATAGCATCTTCATAATTATATCCATGCCATGGCATAAATGCGATCAAAGCATTTTTACCAATAGCAAGCTCTCCTTGGTCCATACTTGGACCATCTGCAATAATTTGACCTGCTTGAATAAATTCGCCTTTTTTCACAATCGGGTGTTGAATAAAAGTTGTATTTTGGTTAGTTCTTAGATTTTTTTCCATTTTATAATGATCAATAAATGGTCCATTTTCATCTTCGCCCAAAATAAAAATATTTTTATTATCAACTTTTTCTACAATACCTGCTCTTTTAGCTTTAATAGCTTCCCAAGCATCACGTGCAATGATTTTTTCCATACCAGTACCTACTATAGGTGCTTGTGCGGTTAGTAAAGGCACTGCTTGACGCTGCATGTTTGAACCCATCAGGGCTCTGTTTGCATCATCATGCTCCAAAAATGGAATCAAAGAAGCTGCGACCCCTACTATCATACCTGAACAAAGATCAATCAAATGCACTTCTTCTCTTCTTGCTAAGATTGTTTCACCATCTTGTCTTGCTTCAACAAATTCTTCAACAATATTACCTTTTTCATCAATTTTAGTTGAAGCAGCTGCGATCACTAAACCTTCTTCTTGAGTAGCGGTTAAATAAACAATTTCATTGCTTACTTTTCCATTTTCTACTTTCTTATAAGGTGCTTCAACAAAACCTAGATCATTTACTTTAGCATAAGTTGAAAGCGTATTAATCAAACCGATATTTTGACCTTCTGGAGTTTCAACAGGGCAAATTCTTCCATAATGCGTTGCATGGACATCACGCACTTCAAAACCCGCTCTTTCTTTTACTAAACCACCCTCGCCAAGCGCAGATAAACGACGCTTATGAGTTACCTCGCTTAATGGATTTGTTTGATCCATAAATTGAGACAATTGACCACCGGTAAAAAATTCCATAATTGTCACAGTAATTGTTTTAGGATTGATTAAGTCATAAGGCATTACTTTATCAATATCTGCATTTAATGCGGTAAATTTATCTCTAATTGATTTTTGCATTTTAGCAAGACCCACATGAAGTTCATTAGCTAAAAGCTCTCCAATCGATCTAATACGACGATTACCTAAATGATCTCTATCATCAATATGGCCTCTACCATTTTTTACTTTAATTAAATATTTTGCAGTTTTTACTATATCTTCATTTGTTAAAACTGTAACATATTCAGGTGTATCTAATCCTAGTTTATGATTCATTTTCATACGACCAACTTTTGTTAGATCATATCTTTCAGGATTAAAAAATAAATCATTTACAAAAGCTTTTGCAGCATCTTTTACTACAGGCTCACCTGGTCTCATTACTTTATAAATTCTAATAGCTGCTAAATCATTTTCATCTTCTATATTTTCAGTTTGTTTTAATAATTTTAAAGTCTCATTATCTTGAATGAAAGAATTAATAATAGCAGCATCAACTCCATTTGCTAAGTCATTTGCAATATCAAATTGTTTTTCTTCTTTAATTTTAGCTAATTTTCCCTCATCTAATAGCGTTAAAGAATCAAACAAAACCTCACCGGTTTCTTTATTAATAATAGGGTTAGCTAAATATCTATTTGTTAAAATTTCAATTGGATATTCAACCCATTTAACACCGTCTTTTATAAGTTGCTCAGCTTTTTTCTTTGTCATTCTTTTACCGGCTTGGTGTACAACATTGCCTTTTTCATCTTTTAAGTCATATTCGACTCTATCTAAAAAGTCATTTGGATTAAATTCAGTTAAAAATTTATCTTTTTTAACATGAATAGTTTGTATAGGGTAAAATAATTTTATAATATCTTGCTTTTTATAACCAAGTGCTCTAAATAAAATAGTAATAGGCACTTTCCTTCTTTTATTAATACGCACATAAAGCACATCTTTTGCATCATATTCAAAATAAAGCCAAGAACCACGATCTGGTATAATTTGAGCTGTATATACTAATTTATTTGCAACAGTAGAACTTTCTTCTTCTTTAAAAATAACACCTGGACTTCTATGAAGTTGATTTACAACAACTCTTTCAACCCCATTAATTATAAAAGAAATTCTATCTGTCATTAAAGGAATTTCTCTAATATAAATTTCTTGTTCTTTGATATCTTTTATACCGATTTTTTCACCCGTTTTTTCATCTTTTTCATGTAAAGTTAAACGGATTTTCATTTTCAAATTTACAGAATAAGTTAAACCTCTTTCCATGCACTCTCTAATGGTATATTTAGGTTTACCTACTTCACTACTTACATATTCTAAACTTAATCTATTTTGCGGATCATGGATTGGAAAGATAGATTTGAAAACTTTTTCAATTCCACTTTCTGAATTTTTTGCATCTAAATTTAAAAAATAATCAAAACTCTTTTTTTGTAATTGTAATAAATTTGGAATGTCTATTTGTTGTGGAACATTCGAGAAGTCTATTCTTAAACGATTTCCTGATTGTGAATTTAACATATTATTATACCCCATGGTAAAAGTATTGAAAGAAAGAATCCTTATTAAAGGAAAACAAGAAAGGATATAAAATCCTTTCTTTTAAAAATAAAAAATTATTTAAGTTCAACCTTAGCGCCAGCTTCTTCAAGTTGTTTTTTAGCTTCTTCAGCTTCAGCTTTACTAACACCTTCTTTAAGAACTGATGGAGTTTGCTCAACTGCATCTTTTGCTTCTTTTAATCCAAGACCAGTTAAAGCACGAACAACTTTAATTACATTAATTTTTTTATCGCCACCATCTTGTAATACAATATCAAATTCAGTTTTTTCTTCAGCAGCACCGCCAGCAGCACCCGCAACAGCAGCACCCGCAACCATAACTGGAGCAGCAGAAACACCAAATTTTTCTTCAAATTCTTTTACTAATTCTGAAAGCTCAAGAACACTTAGGTTAGAAATAAATTCTAATACATCTTCTTTAGTAATTGCCATTTTTTATCCTTTTTATAATTTTATTCAGCTTCTTTTTTTTCTTTTAATGCATTTAATCCAATTGTAAAATTGGTGATTGGTGCATTCCAAACTTGCAAAAGCATAGCAAGTAATTCATTACGAGAAGGCATTTTAGCTAAAGCTTTAACTTTATCTACAGAAGCAACTTCGCCTTCGATAAATGCAGTTTTGATCTCAAATGCTTGATTAGCTTCGCTAAATTTATCAGCAACTTTTGAAACATTTAATTGGTCTTCACCCCAAAGATAAATATTAGTATCTTTAAGTTCCATTCCATCTTTGCCGGCATTTTTAAGAGCAATACTTGCTAAAGTATTTTTAATAATTTGAACTTTAACATCCATTTCTCTCGCATTATTTCTTAACTCTTCAAGTTTTTTAGTATTTAAACCCTTATAGTTACAAACTACAACAGCCTCACTAACTTTAAAACCTTCTTCAAGTTTAGAAACAAGTTCAACTTTTTGGCTTTTAGTCATCTTTACTCCTTTCCGACCGGTGATTTCAAGCAGAGCAGAAAAATCTAATTAAGTCCTAGGACCTCGGCTATCTCCAATCTAAGATAAAAATTAGATAAAATAAAAGTTATTATCTTATCTAATTTTTATTAATGAGAGTAAAACTCTCATTAATTTTATTTTGTATCAAGTAATTCTTGAGTATCAAGAGAAAGAGAAGGACTCATAGTTAAAGAAAGACTAGCATTTTTAATATATCTTCCTTTTGCAGCAGCTGGCTTGTGTTTATTAATAGCTTTTACAAATGCTGTCATATTTTCTTTTAATTGTTCTTGAGTAAAGCTAACTTTACCTAAACCTGCATGGATATTTCCTTGCTTATCAACACGGAAGTTAACTTGACCATTTTTAGCATTATTCACAGCTTGTGCAACATCCATTGTCACAGTACCTGTCTTAGGATTTGGCATTAAACCTTTAGGTCCTAAAATACGACCTACTTTACCAACTAAACCCATCAAATTTGGAGTAGCAATTAAAACATCAAAATTCATATTTCCTTTTTGAATTTCTTCTACTAAATCATCACTACCAACTATATCAGCACCTGCATTTTTTGCCTCATCAGCTTTTGCATCTTTTGCTATAACAGCAACACGCACTTTTTTACCTGTACCACAAGGTAAAACTACACTACCTCTTACCATCTGATCTGCATGTCTTGGATCAACATTTAATTTTAAAGCAATTTCAACTGTTTCATCAAATTTAGCAGATGCAAGAGTTTTAACTGTGCTTATTGCCTCATCCATTAAGTAATTTTTATTTGAATCTATTTTTTTTAATAATTCTGTAAATCTTTTAGTATTTTTTGACATTAATTTTTCTCCGCATTTTATATAAAGTGCTACCGCCTTTTTAAACTCTTGGCGGTAAAGAGTATTAATCTACGATTTCAACACCCATAGAACGAGCAGAACCCATAATAATCTTAGCAGCTTGCTCTCTATCTTTTGTGTTCATATCAGCTATTTTTTTATCAACAATTTCTAAAACTTGTGCTTTGGTTAATTTACCTACTTTATTTTTTAAAGGATTATCTGCACCTTTAGAAATACCTGCAGCTTTTTTGATTAAATCAGTAGCTGGTGGTTGTTTTGTGATAAATGTAAAGCTTTTATCTGCATAAACAGTAATAACAACTGGAATATTAAAGCCAGCCATATCTTTTGTTCTTTCATTAAATGCCTTACAAAATTCCATAATATTAACACCTTGTTGACCCAAAGCAGGACCAACTGGAGGTGATGGATTAGCCTTAGTAGCAGCTATTTGTAATTTTATTTCTCCTACGACTTTTTTAGCCATAACCTTACTCCTTTACTTGCTATATTATCAAACTATTTTTTCAACTTGAGAGTATAAGATCTCTACCGGAGTTGATCTGCCAAATATTGAAACATTTAGCTTTAAAACTCCTCTAACCATATCATATTCTTCTACAATACCAACAAAGTTTGCAAAAGGACCTTCGGTTATTCTTACACTTTCTTCTTTATCAAATGAAATTTTAGGTTTAGGTGCTGCTTTATTTTTCACCTTTTCTAAAATAAGATTGATATCTTTTTCACTCAATGGGGTTGGTTTTTTACTTTCCCCTATAAAACGACCAACTTTTGGCAAAGATTGAATTTTATGCCAAAGTTCTGTTGATAAGTCAATATTGGCAAATACATAGCCTGAATACAAACTTCTTTCGCTTATTTTTTCTTTACCATTTTTAAATTCAATCACATCTTCAGTTGGAACAATTACCTCTAGCAATTGCTCTTGAATTCCATGATCTCTAACTAAATTTTCTATGGCTCTTTTTACAGCCATTTCACTACCTGCATAAGTTTGAATTGCATACCATTTATGATTCATTATTTTATCCTATAATCTTAGATAATGAAAATGACATAATTAAGTCAACCAATGCTAAAAATAATGAAACAACAGTGACAACTACAAAAACGGTAATATAAGCATTTCTAACTTGCTCTTTCAAAGGCCAAATAACTTTTGATAATTCAGCTTTTGACAATTTAAAATAAGTTATTAGTTTTTCCATATTTAACCTTATTTTGTGGCAGGGCAAGAGGGATTCGAACCCCCAACCATCGGATTTGGAATCCGGTGCTCTACCGTTGGAGCTATTGCCCTAAGGGCTTTTATATAAAAGCCTTAACTTTTTAATTTAACTTCTTTATGAACTGTATGTTTTTTTAATCTTGGGCAATATTTTTTTAATTCTAATTTTTCAGTTGTATTTTTACTATTTTTAAAAGTACTGTAATTAATATCACCGCACTCTTCACATTTCAAGCCAACTTTAATTCTCATTTTTATTCCTTAAAAAAAGCGAGATAAAATCTCGCTTATGATTATTTAATAATTTTAGATACAACACCTGAACCAACAGTACGGCCACCTTCACGGATAGCAAAACGAGTACCTTCTTCAAGTGCAACTGGTGCAATAAGACTTACAGTAATTCTAACATTTTCACCTGGCATAACCATTTCAACGCCTTCTGCAAGTTGGATAGAACCAGTAACATCTGTTGTTCTTACATAGAACTGTGGTCTATAGTTATTAAAGAATGGAGTATGACGACCACCTTCATCTTTATTTAAAATATAAACTTCTGCTTCAAAGTCAGTATGTGGAGTAATTGATTTTGGCTTAGCAAGAACCATACCACGAAGAACATCTTCTTTTTTAGTACCACGTAGAAGAACACCTACGTTATCACCTGCTTCACCTTGATCCATTTCTTTTCTAAACATTTCAACACCAGTTACTGTAGTGCTTTGTGTTTCTCTAATACCAACGATTTCAATAGTATCACCAACTTTAACAACACCTTTTTCAATTCTACCAGTAACAACTGTACCACGACCTGAAATTGAGAATACATCTTCGATTGGCATTAAGAAATCTTTATCTGTATCACGAGCTGGAGTTGGAATATACTCATCAACTGCTGCCATAAGATCTAGGATTTTTTTAGACCATTCTCCATCTTGTCCAGCTTTTGCTTCTTCAAGAGCTTGTAAAGCAGAACCTGAAATAATTGGAGTATCATCTCCTGGGAAGTCATAAGAACTTAATAGTTCTCTAATTTCCATTTCAACTAATTCTAATAATTCAGCATCATCAACCATATCAGCTTTATTCATGAAAACAACGATATATGGTACACCTACTTGGCGAGAAAGTAAGATGTGCTCTCTAGTTTGTGGCATTGGACCATCTGCAGCAGAAACAACAAGAATAGCACCGTCCATTTGAGCAGCACCAGTAATCATATTTTTAACATAGTCAGCGTGACCTGGGCAGTCTACGTGTGCATAGTGACGATTTTCTGTTTCATACTCAATGTGAGAAGTTGCAATAGTAATACCACGCTCTTTTTCTTCAGGAGCATTGTCGATATTATCATAATCTTTAAGCTCAGCCAAACCTCTTCTTGAAAGAACAGCAGAGATAGCAGCTGTTAAAGTAGTTTTACCGTGGTCAACGTGACCAATAGTACCAATATTTACGTGAGGCTTATTACGTGAAAATTTTTCTTTAGCCATCTTTTTCCTCCATATAAAATTTACAAACAAATACTAATTTATGTTTTATAATCTTTTGAAATCAATGGAGCTCATAGCGGGACTTGAACCCGCGACCTCTCCCTTACCAAGGGAGTGCTCTACCTCTGAGCCATACGAGCGCTCAGAAAAATTAAAAACATAAATTATAAAATTTTGGAAATTGAAACTGCTAGAAATTCTTAATTTAAAAACAGCTCCCAGTTTCACTCTACCAAAATTAGGTTGGAGCGGGAAACGGGACTCGAACCCGCGACCCTCAGCTTGGAAGGCTGATGCTCTAGCCAACTGAGCTACTCCCGCAAAGCAATGGTGGTGAGTCGTGGATTCGAACCACGGAAGGCGAAAGCCAGCAGATTTACAGTCTGCCCTCGTTGGCCACTTGAGTAACTCACCATGATAAAAATGCTTTTTATTTCTGGTCAAACACTGCTATCAACAATGGAGCTGGTTAAGGGACTTGAACCCCCGACCTGCTGCTTACAAGGCAGCTGCTCTACCAACTGAGCTAAACCAGCAAAAAATAAAGTTGAATTATAATGTAATTTTGAATTAATGTCAAGTGTTTTAAATAATTTTATATAATTTTTAAAAAAATAAAGGATTGATTATGAAAATTTTATTTTCACCTAGCGAAAGCAAAAATAAAATAAATACGCAAGATTATATAAATAAAAACTCTTTTGTTTTTAGTAATTTATATAGTAAAAGACTTGAAGTACTTACAAAATATAAAAATCATATAAAACAATGCAATGAAGTTGAACTTGAAAAATTTTTTGGTATAAAAGATGCAAGTGAAATAGAAGAATTAACTCATGATATTTTAACAAAAGAAACAAACAAAGCTATTCAAAGATATAATGGAGTTGCTTTTGATCATTTAGACTATGAAAATTTAAGCGAGAATTCAAGAAAATACATAGATGAGAATGTTTTGATATTTTCTAATCTTTTTGGTCCTATTTTAGCAAAAGATTTAATACCTTATTACAAATTAAAACAAGGAGAGAAAATTAAAGAATTTAATATAGAAAAATATTACAAAGATAGTTTCTCTGATGAACTCGATAAATTTTTAGAAAATGAATTAGTCATTGATCTTAGAGCTAAATTTTATGAAAAATTTTATACTATTAAAAAGCCTTTTTTAACTTTTACC
>NZ_JAKMRU010000002.1:0-157702 GCF_025772235.1 Campylobacter sp. IFREMER_LSEM_CL1085
GATGATAGCTTATAATCAAATTATCTAAAAAATGATACCCATTACAATCATAACTTCAACAAATACTTCAAAAAAATATACAAAAAATAAATATAATTAATATCATTATAAATAAAATTATTCATAAAATATCCACTATTTAGAAAATGAATATCAATACTTTATATTATTTTATATATTTTTATTAAAATTAGAAAAAATTGGAAAATTTTATGAAACTTTTATAAAAAATTGTTATATAATACCTATTAAGTTCATAAACGAAACTTAAATAAAACCCACAAGGAGTACATCATGGGAACAAGAAAAGAACACGACTTTATTGGTGAGTTAGAAATTTCTGATGAAGTTTATTATGGAGTGCAAACTTTTAGAGCACTAGAAAACTTCAATATGAGTGGTAGAAGACTACAAGATTATCCTTATTTTGTAAAAGCTTTTGCTCAAGTTAAAAAAGCAGCTGCTCTAGCTAACAAAGAAGTTGGAGTTCTTGATGCAGATAAAGCTGATGCTATTGCTAAAGCTTGCGATAGATTGATTGCTGGTGAATTTTTAGATCAATTTGTTGTGGATATGATCCAAGGTGGTGCTGGTACTAGCACAAATATGAACACTAACGAAGTTATCACAAATATTGCTCTTGAAAGTATGGGTCATAAAAAAGGAGAATATCAATACCTTCACCCAAATGATCATACAAATTTAGGTCAATCTACAAACGATACCTATCCAAGCTCAATCAAAGTAGCAACCTATGCAAAACTTAGTGATCTTTTAAAAGCTATGGAAGGTTTAAAAGCTGAATTAGAAGCTAAAGCTAAAGAATACAAAGATATCATCAAAATGGGTAGAACAGAACTTGAAGATGCGGTTCCTACAACCTTAGGAAACACTTTCAATGCTTTTGCTAGCTATATTAAAAGTGATATTGAAAAGATCACAGCAGCTCGTGAGTCAATGAGCTATTTAAATTTAGGTGCTACAGCTATTGGAACAGGAATTAACTGCCACCCTGATTATAAATTTGTGGTTGAAAAAAAATTAAAAGAAATCACTGGTGTTGATTTTAAACCTGCTGAAAATTTCATTGCAGCTACTCAAGATACAGCTGATTTTGTACATGTAAGTGGCGCATTAAAAACTGCAGCTGTAAGATTATCTAAAATCGCAAATGATTTAAGGTTGATGAATTCAGGTCCAAGATGCGGTCTAGCTGAAATTAGTTTGCCTGCTATGCAACCGGGTAGTTCTATTATGCCAGGTAAAGTAAACCCTGTAATTTGTGAAGCAGTTGGCGAAGCTTGCTATGAAGTTATAGGTAATGATGTTACTATTATGCTTTGCTCTGAAAGAGGTGAATTTGAACTTAATGCTTTTGAGCCAGGCATTGCTTATGGGTTATTTAACTCGATCATATTGCTTGAAAATGCAATGAAAACTTTAGCTGAAAAAGCTATTAAAGGATTAAAAGCAAACCCTGAAAACTGCAAAAAACTTGTATTAAATTCAATCGGAATCGTGACTGCATTTAATCCTGTTTTAGGTTATGAAAAATCTGCAAGTATTGCAAAAGAAGCTCTAGAAACTGGAAAAGCAGTAGGTGATATTTGTCTTGAAAGAGGCTATTTACCAAAAGAAAAAATTGATGAGATTTTAACACCAGAAAATATGTTAAATCCACATATGACAGAAAAAAGAAAAGCTTAATAACTTAGGAGTTTAATCATGGATATTATGATTATTTTACAACTTGTTGTCTTCCTTGGGGCAATATTCATAGGTATCCGCCTTGGTGGCATAGCAATAGGCTATGCCGGAGGTTTGGGTGTTGTTATTTTAGGTCTTGTTTTAGGCATGAAGCCAGGTAATATTCCTTGGGATGTTATTTTAATCATCGCTGCTGCTATTGCTGCGATTTCTGCAATGCAACAAGCAGGTGGCTTAGACTACATGGTAAAAGTTACTGAAAGAATTTTGCGTAAACACCCAAAATTCATTAATTATCTTGCACCAGCTTGCGGTTGGTTACTTACTATTTTAGCAGGTACTGGTAATGCAGTATTTTCATTAATGCCTGTTGTTATTGATGTTGCAAAATCTCAAAATATTAAGCCATCAGCTCCACTTTCATTAATGGTTGTTGCTTCACAAATTGGTATTACAGCTTCTCCAGTTAGTGCTGCTGTTGTTTATATGACTGGTGTACTAGAGCCACTTGGCTGGAACTATCCTGCATTAATTGGAATTTGGATTGTAACTACTTTTGCTGCTTGTATGATTACAGCTTTTATTGTAAGTTTAATTACTCCAATGGATCTTAGCAAAGACCCTGTATATCAAGAACGCTTAAAAGCTGGTCTTGTAAAAAGCGCTTCAGATGTTTTACATAGTGAAGATAAACCGGGTGCAAAACTTTCAGTTGCTATATTTTTATTTACGGTATTAGCAGTTGTTCTTTATGCTACTGCAATTTCTAATAATATTAAATGGATTGATCCTGTAGTTATCCCAAGAGATGCTGCAATTATGAGCTTTTTATTAACTGCTGCAACTTTAATTACATTCTTATGTAAAGTTGAACCTGCAAAAATTTTAGATACAAGTGTATTTAAATCAGGTATGACAGCTTGTGTATGTGTATTTGGTGTTGCTTGGCTTGGAAATACTTTCGTTGCAGGCCATGAAGCAGGTATTAAAGAAGTAGCGGGTGAATGGGTTAAACAAACTCCTGCTATGCTTGCAGTTGCTTTCTTCTTTGCTAGTATGCTTTTATACTCTCAAGCAGCTACTGCAAAAGCTATTGTTCCAGTTATCGTTGCTGCATTAGGAATTTCAGCTACAAATCCTGCAGATTCTTATATGCTAGTTGCTTGTTTTGCTGCTGTTTCAGCACTTTTTGTACTTCCAACCTATCCTACTTTATTAGGTGCAGTTCAAATGGATGATACAGGTACAACAAGAATTGGAAAATTTATATTTAATCACGCATTCTTTATCCCGGGTGTATTGGCTATTGCTATTGCTGTTTCATTAGGATTTTTAGCAGTAGGAATGCTTTAATGCTCTTACTTTCCGCTTTTAGCGGAAAGTTTTCTTCTTTTACTTATTAACTAATTTTAAGTAGAATATTTTTTTAATTTTTAAAGAAATAAAATGGCAAAATTATCTTTAGATAGAAATAATATAAGAATCTTATTTATAGGTTATATACTTATAGCTCTTTTTGGCACTTTCATCCTTATGCTACCCATTATGCACACTAAACCAATATCTTTTTTAGATGCATTTTTTACTAGTGCTTCAGCTGTAAGTATGACAGGACTCATTGTGCTAAATACTTCATTAGATTTTAGTTTTTATGGACAGCTTGTTATTTTACTACTTATCCAAATAGGTGGTTTAGGTTATATGAGTATAGCCATGGCTTTATATATTTTAGTACGGAAAAAGATGAGTTTTGGGGAAAAAAATCTTTTAAGAGAATCCTTAATTTATCCTGGTGCTGATGGGCTTGTAGGATTTTTGAAAAAGGTTTTATTTTTTGTATTTGCTATTGAAATTGTTGGTGCTGTTTTATTATTTTTAAGATTTAAATTAGATATGAATTTAACTGATGCTCTATGGGCTAGTATTTTTCACTCCATTTCTGCTTTTAATAATGCAGGTTTTAGCATATTTGAAAGTGGCTTAATGCCTTATAGGGATGATTTTTGGATTAACTTTATCATTACCTCTTTGATTATTATTGGCGGTTTGGGCTATTTTGTATTGCTAGAATTATACTTTTTTTCAAAAAAACGCTTTGCTAGTCTAAGTCTGCATACAAAGCTTGTTTTAATTTCCACTATTATACTAATCATTTTTGCAAGTTTGATTGTGTTTTTATTTGAATATCATAACCCAAAAAGCATAGGAGAATTTTCTCTTTTTGATAAAATTATGAGTGCATATTTTACAGCGGTAAATTACCGAACTGCAGGATTTAATACTCTTGATCTTAGCACCTTTAAGGATGCAAGCTTATTTTTTGGATCTTTGTTTATGATTGTAGGTGGTGCACCAGGTGGAACTGCGGGGGGCATTAAAGTAACTACTATTGCGGTACTATTAATTTATGCATATTGGAGTATCAAAGATAGTAATGCAAGAATTTTTAACTTTGAAATTCCAAGCGAAACTATTAATAAAGCTTTCATTATAGCAGTAAGTTCAATTGTTTATATTATTACCTGCGTGTTGCTTTTATCTTTGATTGAAGATGATAAAAGTTTTTTACCTTTGCTTTTTGAAACAAGTTCAGCATTTGCCACAGTAGGTGTTTCAGTTGGCGATGGTGGGACCTTATCACTTAGTGCGCTTTTTAGCTCCGAAAGCAAACTTATTGTTATTTTACTAATGCTTAGCGGTAGAGTGGGCGTGCTTGCGTTTTTATTTAGTATATTTTTTAAAGAAAAAGAAAAATATTTAAATTACCCAAAAGGAAAAATCATACTATGAAAAAAGAAACTTATGGTATTATAGGACTTGGAAGATTTGGCTCTGTTTTAGCAAAAGAACTTATTGACCAAGGCAAAAGAGTTATTGTTTCAGATATTGATGAAGAAGCTGTTAAAGAGTTGCAAGATCATGCGGATTTTGCTTATATCTTAGATTCTACTCACACCATAGCTTTGAAAGAAGCGGGCTATTCAAATGCTGATGTTGTCATACTTAGTATAGGTGAAAATCTAGAATCAAGCATACTTACCTTCATGGCCTTAAAAGAAATAGGGGTAAAAAATATCATAGCTAAAGCAAATTCTTCTACACATGGACAAATTCTTTCAAAACTTGGGGTTAATAAAGTCATCTATCCTGAAAAAGAATCTGCAAAGCGTTTGGCTAAAATTCTTATCACTAATCCAAATTTTGAAATCATAGATCTTTCAGCCAACACCATAAAGGTAGCAAAACTTTTAATCGATGAGAATTTAGCGGGGAAAACTTTGCAATCTATTGGACAAAATTTAAAAGTCATTGCACACAAACAACATGATACTTGGAGCATTATGCCAAATCTAGAAAATACCGCTTATTTAAACGATATATTAATGCTACTTGGCACTCAAGAAGAACTTAATCAATATGATTATTGAAGATTTTAAATGCTACTTTTACTTTGCACTATCAATATGATAAATCTAGAAAAGAAACTCTAGTGTACGGCTACACAGACCCGATCCATATCCTAGGTCACTAAATTTTTAATGTCCTTGTAAAATAAGGACATTACAATGAATTAAATATAATCAAAAACTATACTTATAAGTATTCTTGAAAGCTAATTTAGAAAATATAAAAAATAAATATAACATTAAAAAGATATTTTAAGTGGTGTCAAGGGGGAGACTTGAACTCCCGACCTCCGGCTTATGAGACCAGCGCTCTAGCCAGCTGAGCTACCCTGACATAAAAAGAAGTTAAAATTATACTTTATTTTGCTTAACATTTTATAAAATACTTATTTTATAAATTTTATATATTTTTTAACTTTTTTGTGCTAAAAATATGAAATTATATTTAAAAAGGATTTTAATGCAAATTAGCTCAAGTTATGGCGGTGCCTTTTATACGCAAAATCCTTATCAAAACAAAGACAAAGAACAAACAAAAGAAAATATTTCTGAAAAAGAAAACCCACAGCAAACAAAAGAAAATAAAAACGATCAAGAAAAAGATGAAAAAACTCAAAAAGTTAATGGTAAAGACTTAAGTAGTGAAGAAGTAAAACAGGTACGAGAGCTTGAAAAAATCGACAGAGAAGTAAGGGCTCATGAAGCAGCCCACCAAGCAGCAGGTGGAGCCTTAGCAGGAGCTGCAAGTTTTGGCTATACAAGAGGTCCTGATAATAAAATGTATGCAGTTGAAGGAGAAGTGCCTATAAGAATGCAAAAAGGCAATACTCCTGAAGAAACTATAGCCAATGCTATGCAAGTAATTGCTGCAGCTATGGCACCAGCTGATCCTAGCCCTCAAGATTATAAAGTAGCAGCTAATGCTATGCAAATGCAAAATGATGCGCGCACCGAGCAAGCTAAAATAAAAGCAGAAGAATCAACGACTCAAAATGATAAAAATAAAGACGAAGACGATAAAAAAGCAAATCCAAATTCTAAAGCCATAAAATCATACACACAAAATTCATCACAAGATTACATAGGAAGTCAGTATAATAAAAGTGCATAGTGGCAGAGAGGAAGGGATTCGAACCCTCGGTGAGTTACCCCACACACGCGTTCCAGGCGTGCTCCTTCGACCACTCGGACACCTCTCTAAAAATGAAAATTATAACTTATTTTTTTAAATTTATACTAAAAAAGGGATTTTATGAAGCTTTTTTACTCTTGTTTTTATCTTTTTATTTTACTTTTTTTAAGTGCTTGTTCAAATCATGCTAATGTTAATTTATCTTATGAAAAAGCCTTTATAAACAAACAATGTGATGAAAATACTTTAACTTTAAAAAATGCAGACAAAGACACTATATACACAGGGTTAAATTTAGCCTCTTTAGCAAGAGTTTGTAAAGATTATGAAAAAAGTAATGCTTTTTTTGATAAAGCAGAAGAGGCTTACAAATATGATGTAGATTTACAAAACGGGCTTCAGAAAGCCACAAGAAATTTTAGCGAAATTTTACTTAATGACACCATCAATGATTATCAAGGTTATTTTTACGAAAGGATTATGCTAAATACCTACAAAGGTTTAAATTATATGAGCTTGGGAGATTTTAAAAATGCAAGAGTAGAGTTTAACAGAGCTTTATACAGACAAGATAGAATGAAAGAATATTTTTATGATTATATACAAAAAGCTCAAGAAGAATACCAAAAAGAGCTTCAAAAAGATAAAAAAACATATGCGAGTTTTAAGCAAAATTTAAACCCTATCTATAAACAATATGACAATCTTCTTAGCACATTTAACGCAAATAAAAATTATACTAATATCTATGCTAGTTATCTTAGTGCTTTATTTTTCTTTTTTGATAAAGATTATATTAAAGCTTATGATCTTTTAAAAGAAGTAGCATTAAGCGATGTAAAAAACAAACAACTTCAAAAACAATTTCAAGTATTTGAAAAATTCACTCATTTAAAAACATCCTTCCCTCAACAAAAATATATTTTTATCATTTATGAAGATGGTTTTAGTGCTACAAAAGAAGAATTTGATCTTACCCTGCCATTTGTTTTTAATGATAATCTTGCAAATATTAGTGTAGCTTTTGCTTATTTAAAATCAAGAAATGCTTCTTATAAATTCTTGCAAAGTCAAGATGAAAAAACACAAAATCTAATTTATTTTGATGATATTATAGCAAGTGAATTTAAAACTCTTTTACCCTCTATGGTGATGAAAACCCTAGCCTCAAGCGCTCTTAAAACTTCAATTAATTTAGCCATAGCTAATAATGATTCTAGTGGCTTTTTATCATTTATTAGCACTGTTAGCACTGCTTTAATCAATAAAGCAGATCTTAGAATGTGGCAAGCTTTACCAAAAAGTGCTAGTATTTTAATGCTAAAAAATGAAGGTTTAGTTAAAATTTATAATGATAAAGAAAAAATAATCTTTGAAGATGAGCTGGAAAAAGATAAAAATTATATTGTGCTTATAAGATCTTTTGTGCCAAATTCAAATATTATTTACAAAATTAAAGAAAAATAAGGAGATAAAATGAAAAAAAGTTTATTTTTTATGGTTTTTGCGCTTTTGATTTTCAGCGCTTGTTCTTCACAACCAAAATATACTGATGGTAAAGCTTCGCAAAAAGTTCAAGGAAACGCACTTACTTTAGGACTTGATAGAGAAGATTTTGAAAAAACTGCTGAAGGTATGATACAAAGCTTGCTTAGTGATCCTGCTTTTGCAAATTTAAATAGCTCTAATAGAAAAGTTATTGCCATAGGAAAAATCATCAATGACACCCCGCAAAGAATAGACACAGATAAACTCACTTCGAAAATTACCATAGCATTAAGAAAATCTGGTAAATTTATATTAACAACCGCTGTAGCAGCAGGTGGAGCAAAAGATAGTTTATCTCATGATGTAAGAGATTTAAGAGACAATGAAGAATTTAATCAAAATTCCATAGCTAAAAAAGGCACACTTTTGGCCCCAAATTTCTCACTTTCTGGTAAAATCAGACAAGATACCATTAAACTTTATAATGGCAAAATCCAAACTGAATATTTTTTCCATTTAATTCTTACAGATTTAACTAGCGGTTTAGCTTTTTGGGAAGATGAAAAAACTATTGATAAAACAGGTAAAAGCAAGAGTGTAACATGGTAAAAAAACTACTAATTCTTTTTTTCGCTCTTGTTTATTTTTGTCAAGCACAAAGTGCTTTAAACAAAGAAAGTTATGGTGAGGGTTTTGGAAATACAAGAAGTGAAGCAATAAAAAATGCCATCAATGAAGCTCTTGGGAAAATGGAGGGTTTAAAACAAGTTAAGCTTAAAAAATTCGAATTTAGCTTTAATGGAAATTTCAATATAGGTTATGATGAAGAAATAGACTTAGTTAGCAATGGAGTTTTTAATAGCTATGATATTAAATCTTTAACTCAAACAAATCAAAATGAATTCCATGCAAAAGTTGTAATTTACAAAAAACTTTATAGTGAAAAAAATCTTGAAGATAAAAGTTCGCTAATTATCATCAATAAAGTTAAAGATGAACTTTCGGCTAAATTTGAACAAGAGCTTTTAAGCGTTTTGCTCCAAAGTAAAAAATTTAGAATTTTAGATAGAGCAAATCTTGATCTTTATAATCAAGAAAAATCTTTACTTATAAAAAATGCAAGCGATGATGAACTTGTTAAGCTTTATAATGTTTTAGGGGCTGATTTTTTACTTATTTTAAATCCTAAAATAACACAAACACAAAATGAAATTAACACTCAAACTTATAATATTAACATTGATTATCGTTTGATAGAATTTGCTACAACTCAAATCAAAGCTTCCAATACCCTAGAATTTAAAATGAGTTCTACAAGCAAATCAAGCAAACAAAAAGCCCTTAGAGGTATAGCTACAAAAATTACCGAAGATATTTTTAAACATTCTAAAGACAATGACAAAGAAGAAGAAATAGAACATGGTTTGGATGCAAACTATCAAATCAACAATGAAGGTGGAGTTAATTTAGGTTTTTAAAATGCAAAAAGCATGGGATATTAATGCAAAATTTTGGGATGTACAAATGGGAGATGATTCTAATGAATTTCATAAAAAAGTTGTGCGTCCTAAAGTTGAAGAATTGCTAAACATACAAGATGATGATTATATTTTAGATATTGCTTGTGGAAATGGAAATTTTTCCGCTTATATGTGCAAAAAATACAACATAAATATTTATGCTTTTGATTATAGTGATCAAATGATAAAATTAGCAAAACAAAGATGGAAAAATTTTTTACACAAAATTCATTTTCAAACCATAGACGCTAGCGATGAATTAACTTTGCAAAATTTAGCTAAAAAACACACATTTAGCAAAGCTGTTTCAAATATGGCTATCATGGATATGGAAAATATCCAGCCCTTATTTAAAAGTCTTTATTTTCTACTAAAAGAAAATGGAATTTTTGTTTTTGCTACTCAACATCCTTGTTTTGTAACATTAACTAAAAAATATCTTAGTCCGCATAATTATCTTGGGTATGCATTTGAAAAACAACCTGTAAAACATCACTACTACCACCGTTCTTTAGAAGAAATTTTCAACACTTGTTTTAAAAATGGTTTTATCATAGATGGATTTTTTGAAGAACCTTTTTTAGATGAAGAATTTCCTGAAATTATAATTGTCCGAGCAAGGAAAATCAGTTTTTAAATTGCAAAAACTCACATCTTTTGCAAAGATCCGCTTTTAAAATTCCTTGCTTGAAGCCTTCTTTTAATTCTATATATAAAGACGAATTTAAAAGCTCGCTAAAATCTTTTTCAAAACAATTTCCAAGTTTTATATCCCCTTTAGTATCCAAACAACAAGGCACTAAAGTTCCATCGCTTAAAATAGCAATTTGTCCATTTAAAGCATGACAACACCCATTCTCCCTAATAACCTCATCTTTCAAAGAAGGCCATTTAAAAAGCCTAGCTTGGTGTAATATAACATGCCTTTCTAGGCGATTTTTAACTTTTTGATTTTGAATTTTTATTTTAAAAATTTGTTCTAAAAAATCATAAATTTTTTCATTTTCTAAAGGTGGATTAAAATTTTTATCTAAATTCCAAAGTCTTAAGTTGATAAAAGAATTGTTTTTATTTTCCAAGTGCAAAAAAATAAGTTTTAAAACAGGCTCAAAGTATTCTTTTAAGCTCATTTTACTTTGAGATAAAAAAGCACCCAAAGAGATATTAATTTGGTGTATATTTTTAAAACTTAAAGCAAGATTGATTTTTTCTTCATCAAAATAAAACCCACTCGTAGTAAGCTCTATTTGCATATTAAATTTTAAAGCTATTTTTAAATACTCTTTTAAATTTAAAATCCTTAAAGGATCTCCAAGCACATGAAATGTAAAAAACTTGGCATGATTATGTACGCTTTTACAAATTTTTTCAAAGTCTTCAAGGCTCATTTGTTTTCTTTGGGCTTTTTGACTAGGACAAAAATCACATTTTAAACCGCAAATATCACTTAATTCTATATAAATTTTCTCAAAATACATAATCACTCTTTTTAAAAAGCTCAAATGCTTTTAAAGCAAGTTTTGAAAGCGTGATATACTCTAATTCTTTATAAGCAAAAGCTTTAGCTTTTAAATCTTCAAAATCATCATCTTTTAAAAAATACACCTTGGCATTAATTTTATATTTGGTGTAAGAGTGTTTAAATTCACCTATAAATTTTGCATTTTTTTCTTTATTGTATTCTAAAAAATTATACATATTAAAATATAGCTTTTCTTTACTTTTGATAAGCAAAAACTGCTCATTTTTTTGCACTATGAGTATATTTAAAATAATATTTTCATATTGAGTTTTTTTAGATACATGAAATTTTTCATATTCATTTTTTCCACTACAAAAACTCTCTATGGGGCAAAGCTTGCATTTTGCATTTTTAGGTAAACAAATCAAAGCCCCTATATCCAACAAAGCTTGATTATGATCAAATGCATTATCATAGTTTAAAAACTCTTTTGCTTTTTGCGTTAAAAGTTTAGAGTTTGGATTTTGCAAACTATAAAATCTACTCAAAACTCTTTTAATATTTGCATCCACAAAAGCTTTAGCTTGTAAAAAACCAAAACAAGCTATAGCACCAGCTGTATATTCTCCAATACCAGGAAGTTTTTGAAGCTCTTTAATATCAAATGGTAATTTTGCATTAAATTCTTGCACACAAATTTTTGCACATTTATGTATATTCCTAGCTCTAGTATAATACCCAAGTCCTTGCCAAGCTTTTAAAACCTCATCTTCGCTTGCCATAGAAAGTGCTTTTAAAGAAGGAAATTTAGCTAAAAACTGAAAATAATAATTTTGCAAAACACTATTTACTTGAGTTTGTTGTAACATAATCTCGCTAATATAAACAGCATAAGCATTATCAATATTTTTTAGCTTTTTTAAATCATCCTCGCTACCATATTTTCTATATTCTTTATGCAAAATACGCCAAGGAAGGTTTTTTCTACCATTCTCGTTATACCATTTTAAAATACTTTCATGAATTTTTTGCATTAAAACTTTCTTTGTTTTTAAAAATTATACAATCTATTCTTAAAAGCTTTATGTTAAAATTAAAAAATATTTTTAAAAAGGAGTAAAAATGAAAAGTTTTTTAAAAGGTTTAGGATTAGGATTACTTTGTTTGGTATTGTTTGTACTAGGAGTAGTTTTTAATACTGAATTTTTAGGTTTAAAAAATCATAATAAACAAAATGTAGAATTTTCAAGAAATATAGAAGTATCAAATGAAATCATGCCAAATGTTTTTAATGCTGTTTTAAATTTTAGTGCGAGCGAAGAACTTAGTAAAAAAACTATCATCTCTAGTGATGAAAAAAATCATATTGCTAAAACTTTCAAAGAAATTTCAGATCGTATTGCCAAAGAAGACTATTGTAAAGGTGGAAGTTATACTTTAGAGCCAAGTTATAATTATTATCAAGGAGTAAAAACACTTAATGGGTATAGATTGTATTCTAATTTCACTTGTCAAATCCCACAAAATAAAAATAAAGACTATGAAAATCTTATAAAAGATATAGAAAATATCAGCAATACTAATACTTTAATTTCTTTTAATACTAAAGCCTTGCAAGCAGGATTTGACGAAGCAACCTTAGAAGCAAACAAAGAAGATTTATACGATCTTGCGTTTAAAAAAGCTTTTGAAAAAGCTCAATATTATTCTAAAACTTTAATAAAAACTTGCATAGTAAAAAATGTTCATTTTGATAGTTGTAATATCAAATACAATTCTCCAAGTTTAGCAGCTAGTGCAGATAGTGTAGTGCTTCCTGTTATTAAAAATGAAAAGCAAAGCTTAAAAGCTAATGTGCTTTTTGTTTGTCAATAAATTTTATTTTGGCTTTATCTTGGGTTTTTATAATTTCTCATCATTAATTTAAAGGAGAAAAAATGAAAAAAATTATAGGTTTATTTATTATGGGTTCTTTAGCAGCCTCTTTAGCATTTAGTGCTGATTTTTCCAAAAAAAGCAATGATGAAATTTTAAATCTTGCAAAAAGCGTAAAAGCACAAGATCAAGCTGACTTAATTATAGAAATGAAAAAGAGAATGAATGAGATGAAATACAAAGACGCAAAAGTTTTTCATCAACAATTTAAAAGTAACTTACGCGAAAACATCTCTAAACTTTCTCCTCAAGAAAGAAGTCAAAGAAAGGCTATCGTTCAAGAAGATATGCAAAAACTAACCGATGAAATGAGTGGCAAAGAAATACGAGATTTAAATTTACATCATTATAACAAAAATGAACACAAAACCCATAAAATGAATCATCAAGGGCATGGTGCAAATCATGGAAATTGCTCAATGAGATAAAATGGCAGCAAAAATTCTACTCTTAGAAGATGATTTAAGCTTAAATGAAATCATCAATGAAGCCTTAAGCGATGAAGGTTTTAAAGTCTCTTGTGTATATGATGCACAAGAGGCACTAGAAAAAGCTTATGAAGAAAATTTTGATCTTTGGATTTTTGATATTAAAGTTCCAAAAGGCAATGGTTTTGAAGTATTAAAGGAATTAAGAGAAAGTGCTAAAAACACTCCTGCTATATTTTTAACTTCTTTATCCATGCTTGATGATGTAAAACAAGGATTTTTATCAGGTTGTGATGATTATATTAAAAAGCCTTTTGATGTTGATGAGTTAATTATCCGTGTAAAAAATATCATTAAAAGAAATTTTAGTCATCAAAAGGAAGACTTAATCTTACTTAGCTCTTCAAAAAATATTTCTTTTGATCCTATCAATAAAACCCTTTATCAAAATGAAGAAATTATCAACCTAACTAATAAAGAAAAAGAACTCCTAGCTTTACTTTTAAAAAAACGCCCTCATTTTGTAAATATAGAAACTATTTTTGACGAAATTTGGAGTTTAGATGAAGAGCCTGTGATTATGAGCCTTAGGGTGTATATCAAAAATTTAAGAAAAATTCTTGGTAAAGACCTTATCATCAATCAAAGAAATATAGGCTATGCCATTAGGCTAGAAAATGAAAAGTGAAAACTTTAATAATACCATTTTTAAAATCCTAGCCCTTTATATCATCACAAGTGGCGTATTTTTAACGATTTTTTTTATTACTTTTTATCAAAAAGAAGCAAATTATATACGATTAAATCAAATCACACACTCATACACTCACTATAATTATATTTTACAAAATATCATTGAAGCAAGACACGATAAAAATTTATTAAACAAAGATGATTTTTCTTATATTTCTAAAAAAATAAATACTCAATTTGCTATTGTTGCAAACAATCAAATCATTTTTAGTAATTTAACTTTTGATGCTTTAAAAATATTAACACAGCTTAAAGAAAACAACTTTATTTACAACGAAAACAAAAGATTATTCATAGATTTTTCAAGGATTAGAAATCTTAATACTTATATAGATACGAGTAATTTAAGAAAGCCAAAACACCATTCTCATTTTTTGAGACATAAAAATATCCATATCATTATAGAAACAGAAGATCTTGGCTTTAAAAAAGAACAATACCGCAAAGATAATTACAATAATTTAGATATTAACGATTATGCTAATGAACTTTGGAAACTAAAATTAAAAACTATTTTTTATACACTTATATGTATTTTACTACTTGCTATAATTGCTTATATACTCATCTTGCTTGTTTTTAAAAATATCAAAGAACAATTTAAAACACTCAATGATTTTATTAAAGATACCACACATGAAATTAACACGCCTTTGAGCGTGATTTTAGCTAGTATTAAAAAATTTGATGATACAAATTTAAATCCAAATAACACTAAAAAACTAAATCATATCAAACTAGCAAGTAAAAATTTAAATCATATCTATCAAAACCTCATAGCCTTAAATTTTTTCTTACAAAAAGAAAATACAAAAGAAGATATAAATTTAAAAGAGCTTTTAGAACAAAGATTAGAATATTTTGACACTTTAATCTCTCAAAAAAATCTCATCATTGAAAAAGAGCTTTTAGAACAAAATTTCTATGCAAATAAAGAAGAAATGCAAATTTTACTTGACAATCTTTTAAGCAATGCCATAAAATACACCAATACTAATAAAAAAATCTTTATTTATTTAAAAGAAAAAACACTTAGTATTAAAGATGAAGGTCAAGGTATGAGCGCTAAAGAAATTACTCAAATTTTTACACGCTACAAACGCTTTAATCAAGACCAAGGTGGTTTTGGCATAGGCTTAAATTTAGTCAAACAAATAGCCGATAAAAACAATATCAACATAAAAGTTTTGAGTAAAAAAGATAAAGGAAGTGAATTTATACTTTCTTGGTAGGGATAAAAATGGAAATTTGCTTAGAAAAAATTAAAATAGATAACGCTTGGAAGGAATTTTTAAAAGAAGAGTTTTTAAAGCCTTATTTTTTAGAAATAAAAACTCATTATATCAATGCTTTAAATGAAAGAAAAACTATATATCCACCCGCGAATTTAATCTTTAATGCTTTTAATCTAACCCCTTTACAAGATTTAAAAATCATACTTTTAGGACAAGATCCTTACCACAACCCTCATCAAGCCATGGGTTTGAGCTTTAGCGTGCCAATGGGTGTTAAAATTCCCCCATCTTTACTTAATATCTATAAAGAATTGCAAGATGATTTAAACATCCCTATAGCAAAACATGGTGATTTAAGTAAATGGGCTAAACAAGGAATTTTACTTTTAAATTCTATTTTAAGTGTAGAAGCAAATAAACCTGCATCACATGCACATTTTGGTTGGCAAAAATTTACCGATGCGGTTATATCAAAACTTAGCAATGAAAAAGAAGGATTGATATTTTTACTTTGGGGAAATTATGCTAAAAATAAAAAAAATTTAATCAACCCTCAAAAACACTTTATCCTAGAAGCAGCACATCCTTCGCCTTTAGCAAGAAATGCTTTTTTAGGTTGCAAGCATTTTTCAAAAAGTAATGAAATTTTATCAAAACTTGGTAAAAGTCTTATTGATTGGAATTTAAACCCTTAATTTACTTAAAACTTATATACTTTCAAAAATTTTCAAAAAAAGGAATACAATGACTTGTCCAGTTTGTGTAAATACTGACTTATTGATGAGCGAAAGAAATGGAGTTGAAATTGATTATTGTCCAAAATGCCGTGGTGTTTGGCTTGATCGTGGTGAGCTTGATAAAATCATAGAAAGAAATTCTTCTCAAAGTACGCAACAACCTCAACAACAAAATTATAACCAACAAGCAAACTACCATCATAATAACGGCTATAAATACAAGAAAAAAGAAAGTTGGCTTGGGGAATTATTTGACTTTTAAGCCCAAAGGCTTAAAAGTTTTTATATTTTTACTTTAATTAAAGCATTTTCTGCCATTTTTGGCACCCATAAATACTCACCATCAAAAAACATATCTGCAGGACCTTTTATAGAAGCCAAATCAAGTTTTATTTCTTTATTATCTTTTAGAGTATAAATATATCCTTGAAGATTTTTACCCCAACTTGACACTAAAAGATTTTTATTTTTATCATACACAATGCCATCAAATTGTTCTATTTTTTTGCTTAATTCTTGAATTTTCTTTGAATTTAAATCAATACTAATGATTTTCCCACCTGCTTTATCACTTGGATCATAGCCTGCTACAAATAAAGTATTTTTATCTATTAACAATCCATTTGGGCCACCATATTTTGAATCTAAATGGATAAAGTTTTCATATTTTTTATCCTTTAAAAATACTTTGTGGATGTATCCTGTACCTGTGTCACTAACTAATAATGTGTCATTATTTAACACAGCAATATCATTTAAAAATACCGCATTTTTTATAGGAAGTTTGAAAATTTCTTTTTTATTTTTTATATCAAAGCCATATAAAATATCAATATCAACCACATATAAAACATCACCTATTTTAGACATACCTTTTGGAGCATTAAGACCTTTTATAAATTCTAATTCCAAAATTTTTCCATCTTTATCTAATTTTGAAATAAAACCATCATTATCTTTATTTAACGGAGTTAGCTCTTTTCCTACATTAGATACATAAACTGCATTTTTATCTACATATACACTTTCAGGATGTGCAAAACCTTTAAATTCTTGAACCTCTAAAGCATTTGCGCTGCAAAATGCAAATAAGGCCAAAGTTAAAATACTTTTTTTCATAATTGTTACCTTTCTTAAATTTTATTAACAAATTCTAATAAAAAACCAAAATAAAATCTATCATTTTTAAGATAAAAAATATAAGTTTTTTGACTTTTGTTCTTGTTTTGGGGTAATGCCATATCTTTTTTTATATCTTGCTATAAACCAAGCAGGAGAATTAAATCCAAGTTCATAACAAATTTGAGTGATATTTTTTGTAGAAAATTCAAGTAAAAATTTAGCTCTTTCAAAACGCTTGTTATCAAGCCATTCTTTAGGAGTAATACCAAAACTTTGTTTAAAATTACGACTAAAACTTGCTATATCCATTTTACTAAATTTGGCCATAGAAGCTACGCTTTCAAAGTCATTTTGACAATATGCAAACATCTTATAAAGCTCTAATTTAAAACCACTTAAAATGGCTTTTAAAAAAGCTAAAAACTCTGCATTATCTTCACTATATAATAAAGACAAAAATAATTCTTCAAATTTTAATCTAAGCAGATATTTATTTTTCTCATTAAATTCATTTATACAAGGTAAGAAAGACTCGAAAATACCTTTAGTTATCAGATTAGTTTTTAAACTAAATAAACTTTTAGCATATTTTGGAGAATCTAATTTACAAATTAATTCTTGATATTTAAAAATAAGTTCTATTAAAATACTTTCCTTAAAACACAAAATAATAGATTCATATATATTTTCATCATTTAAATAATCTCTAATGGAAAAAGAATTTTTTGTAAAAAACACAAGCTCATCTTTTTTTACATTAAACTGATTATCCATAGTATAAATACTTTTAGAACCTTTTAAAATAAATACTAAAGCATAATCTTTAAATACAACTTCTTGATTTTTATCATTTGAAAAATCTTTTTGATACCAACATAAAGAAAAAAAAGTATTTTTCAAAACATTTTGACTGATTTTTTCAAGATCTTTTGGAAAAATTAACATATATACCTTTTTATAAGTTTTTTGATTATTTATATAATACAATAAAAAATATTTTTTATTAAGAATTTATGTTACAATATAATTAATTTCAATTAAAAAAGGAGAAAAAATGAAAAAAATCATTCTAGGTTCTTTACTAGCATCAAGCTTTTTATTTGGAGCAAATTTAGAAAATTTTAATCCAAAAGCACAAAAAGATCATTTAGTTATCAAAATGGAAATTCTTGATAAAAAAGCTAATAAAGATGCAGGCGAAGTTGTAGCAGTACAAACTCCTTATGGGGTAGCATTTTATCCAAATCTTAAAGGTTTAGAAAGTGGAATTCATGGCTTTCATGTTCATGCAAATGCTGATTGTGGAGCAACTGATAAAGGTTTAGGTATGAAAGCAGGTGGACACTGGGATCCTGAAAAAACAGATGCTCACTCAAGCCCATGGGATGATAAAGGTCACAAAGGGGATTTACCACCACTTTATGTAGAAAAAGATGGTAAAGCAACTAACCCTGTATTAGCACCAAAAATCAAAACTCTTGATGAGCTTAAAAATCATGCTCTAATGATACATTTTGGAGGAGATAATCACAGCGATCATCCTGCAGCACTTGGCGGTGGCGGTGCTAGAATGGCATGTGGTGTTATAAAATAAAAATCTAAAGGCTTTTTAGCCTTTAGTGTTATTTAAAAAGCTTAGTAAAATCAAAATCACCCATAAAATCATGGCTTGATCCGCCAAAACTTTGACTAGGACTATAAGTAGCAATAGCCACTGCAAGCTCACTAAGCATAGAAGCTATTTCTTCTCTTTTATCGACTATATAAGCTTTCATACCTTCATAATCACTAGTTTCTAAAATTTTTAAAGGATTATAAATTTCAAAAGCAAATGCCTTTGAACCAACATTTACATTATAATTATTATCAAATAAAGCATTACCTAAAAATGAGCAATTATCTACTATTTTCAAACTTTCACTAGCAATTAAAACTTTATCTTGCACATCTTCATAGTTTTTATCTTCTAGAAGTTTTGAAATTTTTTTCAATGAAGAATCTAAAATTTGCAAAGCACCTATAAAGTCATTAGCATCAGTAATATCTTCACTAAATTTTTGCGTTTGATGTTTTAAATTCGCACCATCTATACTTGAACCTACTTGTCCTAAATGTTTTTGTAAGATTTCTAATTCATCTCTCATAATACACCTTCCTTGTTATTGCTATAACAAGAAAAGCATTTTTTATTCCAAATTTTGATCTACCCAAACTCTAAAATCTTTAGCAAAAAGCAAAAAAATCTCATCATAGTTTTGGATTAAAATTTGAGGATTATTATCATTTAATTCTTTTTCATAGTAAAAGTACTTACTCGCTATAAGTTTTTTAGTGTTTATTTGCACTAAATTTAAATTAATACCAAACTTTATTTTAGAATGCATCTCATCATTAAAATCTTGCTCTAAAATATCCACTTTACTTTCTAAAACATAATCAGCACTAGCTAGACTATCTTGATTTAAAACTGCTTTAAATACCCCCAAATCTTGCAAATGAAATTCCAAAAAAGATTTTATCATTAAAGCAGGATTTTCTTTCCAAAAATGATAGGCATAGGTATTGATAGTATAATCTTTTTTATAAAAAATTTCATTAGTATAAGCTAAGCCTTTAGGTAAGGAAACTATAATAGTTGCATTTTTTTTATTTTGACTTTGCTCTAGCTTTTCTAAATTAATACTAAAATATTTATTTGCAGGTAAAGTTTGACTTGGATTAATCAAAGAGCAAGCGCTAAAAAAAATAGCTATTAAACTAATATATAAATATCTCATTTTATTCTCCTGGAGCATATTGAGTAGCCTTATCTTTATAAATTATATCTGAAGGATTTTGCTTTAAAATATTTAATAATTGCGTAAAATCTAAAAACAAAACTCTTAAAATATCCAAATTTTCATTTAAAAGCATTCTACTTTTATTAAGCTCATTAAGTTGGTCATTAGCATTGTTTAAAAAATTTGAAAATTCATCTGCACTTTTGCCAAGTTTAGAGCTTGTTTTATTTAAATTTGCTAAGAATACTGGTACATTAGCATTTAAATGTGCAGAAAATTCTGATGAATTTTGCAAAATTTGCTCTATATTTTTTAAATTTTTATCACTTAAGAGTTTTTCTAATTTTATTTTTGAACTTGTGATTAGTTCTAATAAATTTGAAGTTTGCTTATCTATGCTTGCAAAAAAACTTTCTTTTGATTTTATAATAGGATAAACATCATCACCTGCTCTCAAAACACTAGCTTCCTCACTACCTCCTGCAAGCTGAATAAATTTAAATCCTGTTATGCCTTGAATTTGCAAACTTGCATAAGTATCTGTTTTAACAGCCAAACTAGAATCAAGCTTAACTAAAATTTTTACTCTTAGTTGCTTACTTGAGCTATCTATACTGATGTTTTCAACACTTCCAACATCTACTCCTAAAAATTTAACTGGAGCTTTTACACTAAGTCCTGCAACTGATTCTTCCATATAAATTTCATAATATTTGAATGATTTTTCATCTTTTAAATTTCCATACCACACTATAAAAAACAAACTGATAAAAAATAACACACAAACAAAAATTCCAATCAAAATATAATTTGCTTTGTTTTCCATTATTGCATAAACCTCTCATAAAGTCTTGGATTTTGCTCTTGCAAAGCCTCGACATTTCCCAAAAAACCAACTTTTTTTTCTTCTATAATCAAAAAGCGGTTTAAAACATTTTTCATACTCTCTTTATCATGAGTAATTAAGACTACACATAATTTAAAGCTTTGTTTTAAACTCAAAAGTAACTCATCAAATTCTCTTGAGCTATAAGGATCAAGCCCTGAAGTTGGCTCATCTAAAAAAAGTAATTTAGAATCAAGCGCCAAAGCTCTAGCTATGGCCACTCTTTTTTTCATACCCCCACTTAACTCACTTGGATAAAGCTTAGCCACGCTCTCATCAAGCCCTACCATCTTAAGCTTCATCATAGCTATTTCTTTAATGTCGTTTTTACTAAGTTTTGTGTATTCAACCAAAGGTATGCTAATGTTTTCAAGTATATTAAAAAAGCTAAATAATGCTCCATATTGAAAAACAACACCCCATTGTTTTTGCAAAAACAAAGCATCTTCATCGCTTATATTTTGTAATCTCTTACCTAAAATTTCATACTCTCCCTTATCAAAATGCTCAAGCATTAACATTTGTCTTAAAAGCACAGATTTACCACTACCACTACCACCTAAAATGCCAAAAATTTCATTATCTTGCACTTCAAAGCTAATATCTTCATGTACACATTTACTTCCAAAATAAGTGCTGATATTTTTAGCCTTTATAATCAAAATCCAGCCTTTGTCAAAAATACAGAGAAAATCGCATCAAAAGCTATCACCCAAAAAATAGCATTTACCACACTTTTTGTCGTATAAACACCTATGCTTTCGGTAGTTTTTTGTACAAAAAATCCTCTAAAACAAGCAATAGAAGCAATCAAAAATCCAAAAATAGGTGCTTTTATAAGTCCTATGATAATATGTTTTAGCTCCACTGCTTCTTTAAAACGACTCATAAACTCACTCGCACTAATTTCTAAACTAAACCAAGCAACTACAATTCCACCTATAATACTTAAAATATCAGCTACTATTACTACCAAAGGCATAGCAAGTGCTAAAGCTAAAACTCTAGGCAAAATGATAAATTCACTTTCTTTAAAACCCATAGTTTTCATCGCATCAATTTCATCAGTAAGTTTCATTACTCCAATTTGAGCTGTATAAGAACTTGCACTCCTGCCTGCAATAACAATAGCACTAATTAATGGTGCAAGCTCTCTAGTGGCAGAAATTCCCATTAAATCAACAATATAAATATTAGCTCCAAATTGTGCAAGCTGATACGCAGCTTGATAAGCAAGCACCACACCCACAAGCAATGAAGTTAGCATAATAATAGGTAAAGCATTAATAGCGCTATTTTCTACATGATATAAAAATGCCTTAAAGCGAAGTTTTTTAGGGTTTAAAAGTGTTTTAAAACAAGTATAAATAATAAGTCCTATGAAATTTAAAAACTGCACTAAAATTGTAAAAGAATTTGCAACTTTCTTTCCTAAATTTTCAAAAAAATCTTTGATTGTTTTTTTATCTTCATAAGAATCACAAAAGCTTTTGTAGTGTTTTTGACAAAGTTCAAAAAGCTTAGCATGCCCGCTTTTAAGATTTATCCTACTAAGCTCAAAACCTTTTTGCTTAAATTCATTTTCTAAAGCTAGAAAATACCTAATCCCAGCAGTATCTATAAAATCTAAATTTGCAAAATCAAAAATAATATTTTTTTGAGTAGGAAAATCTAATTTTTCCAATTTTCCTACACTTGTTTTATCCCATATACCAAAGACGCTAAAAATGCATTCTTGATTTTTAACATCTTTGATTATTTTATTTTTCATTACATAGACTTAAAATATATGAGCTTAATTTCTCCTCACTAAATCCAAAATGCTCAAATACATCTTTATCTTTACCACTCTCACCAAAACTTTCTATACCATAAAGCTCATCACAAATTCTATAAAGCTCGTTTGAATTTGCAGCTTCCACGCCTACAACCTTACCTTGTAAAATTCTTTCTTTATAAGATTTTTCTTGAGCAATGAATAACTCATAACAAGGCATAGAAACCACATTAGCAATCACACCTTTTTCTTTTAAAATCTTAGCTGTTTTTACACATAATGACACTTCACTACCACTTGCTAAAAGTGTAAATTGTGCATTTGCGTTTTCTTCTAACAAATAAGCCCCATTTTCAACATCTCCAAAAACAGGCTCGCTTAAAGCACTTAACTTTTGACGCGATAAAACAAAAACACTTGGCATATTAGTTTTAAGTGCAATCTGCCATGCTTTTACATTTTCAACCCCATCAGCTACTCTAAATGTCAATGAATTTGGCATAGCTCTAAAAGTGCTAAGCTGCTCTATAGGTTGGTGTGTTGGGCCATCTTCACCTACACCTATACTATCGTGAGTAAAGATGAAAAAGTGTTTAGCCCTCATCAAAGCTGCTATTCTTGCAGCAGGTTTTAAATACTCACTAAATATAAAAAAGGTAGCACAATAAGGCAAAAACAAACCATATCTTGCAAAAGCATTTGATATAGCAGCCATTGCATGCTCTCTTATACCATAGTGGATATTTTTTCCATTTGGAAAATCGCCCATATCTTTGAGTTCAGTTTTATTTGATGGACCTAAATCTGCACTACCACCTAAAAATCCCGGTAAGGCTTTAGCGATAACATTTAAAATCACACCATTGCTATCTCTAGTAGCTAAATCTTGTCCTTTAAAATCAGGAAATTGTATTTTTGAAAAATCAGGCTCTAAAAGCTCTTTTAGCAATGCTTGCTTCTCTGCATTTAAATTTTGCACTTTTTGATTCCATTTAGCTTGTGCTAAATCCCCAAGTTCTATTGCCCCGCTAAAGCGAATTTTAACTTCTTCTGGGATTTCAAAAGTTTTTTGTGGATCAAAACCTAAAGCCTCTTTTGCCTTTTTTATAAGCTCTTCGCCCAAAGGTGCTCCGTGAGAATGATGACTTCCCTCAAGATCTAAAGCTCCTTTAGCTATAGTAGTGTGAGCGATAATCAAACAAGGCTTTTTGCTTTCTTTAGCAGTTTTTAATGCTAAATCAATTTGCTCAAAATCATGCCCATCTATCTCAAGTACTTCAAAATTTTGCGCTCTAAAACGCTCTTTTACATTTTCATTAAAAGCAATGGCCACATCACCTTCAATTGAAATATTATTGCTATCATAAATGATGATTAAATTATCAAGATTATGCACACCTGCTAAAGAACAAGCCTCATAAGAAATTCCTTCTTGTAAATCTCCATCACCGCATAAACAATATACTTTATGATTGATAATATCCTCACCCAAAAGCAAACTTGCTTTTTTAGCTGCCATAGCAAAACCAACCGCATTTGCAATGCCTTGTCCTAAAGGTCCTGTGGCGATTTCAACACCTGGAGTGAAAATTTCAGGATGACCTGGGGTTTTAGAGTGTAATTGACGGAAATTTTTTAAATCTTCTAAACTTACATCATAACCGCTCAAATGTAAAAAGCTATAAAGCAAAGCACTAGCATGACCACCTGAAAAGACTAATCTATCGCGGTTTAACCATGTAGGATCTTTTGGATTATGCACTAAATGAGTACTTAAAACACTTATAATATCTGCTAAACCCATTGGAGCACCTGGGTGGCCTGAATTTGCTTTTTGCACCATATCCGCACATAAAAATCTTATAGTGTTGGCTTGTTTTTGTAACATTGTTTAACCTTTTAAATATTTATCAATCAAAATTTGAAGCTCATTAGCAAGCTTAGAGTCTAAATTTTTCATTTTTTCTTCACATAAAGCAATTTTATCATCTTTTGCCTTTTTAGCACCTTCTAAACCTAAAAGTTTAACAAAAGAATTTTTATGCAAATCATTATGAGTTGGCTTTCCTGCTTCTTGAGTATCTAAAGTCGCATCGATAATGTCATCTTTGATTTGAAAAACTAATCCTATCAAAAGCCCTATTTCATAAATTTGCTCGCATTCTTTTTCATCTAACTCACAAATTTCACAACCCATTTTTAAAGCCGCTGCAATCAATCTTGCAGTTTTATGAATGTGCAAAAACTCAACTTGCTCTAAATTTAAAGGCATATCTTCAAAATAACAATCAATAGCTTGCCCGATAATCATACCGCCAAGCCCTGCATTAAAGGCTAGAATTTCTATGAGTTTTAATCTAACATTTTCTTTTAAATCAAGCTTAGAAAGAAGTAAAAAAGCTTGAGTATTTAAAGCATCGCCCACTAAAATAGCCGTAGTTTCATCATATTTTTTGTGTAAAGTTTGCTTTCCTCTACGCAAAGAAGCATCATCCATAGCGGGTAAATCATCATGTATTAAAGAGTAAGTGTGGATAAATTCCAAAGCCAAAGCTGCATTTAAAGCCTTTTCAAACAAAGCAGGATTTTTAGCATTAACTATACCCAAAAGCAGTTGGGCTCTAAAATGCTTCCCACCAGCTTCTAACATCCATTTTAATGCTTCATTAAAAAATGGATGAAAACTTTGAGTTTTAGGAAAATTTTGCTCTAAATGCTGTTTGAATTTTTCTAAAATCACTTATTTAGCCTTATAAAAAAGTCAAAGTATCCTTTATTAAAATGCTCAAAGTCATTATTTTTCGCTGAAGGGATATTGCTTGCTTGTCTTGAGACTAGAATATCAAAAGTATTAGCTTGAGCTAAAACAGCTTGAAGTTCATTAAAATTGTTGATTTTTTGATTATTAATTCTTAAAATCTTATCCCCTTTTAAAAATCCAGCCATTTGTGCTTTAGAATTTGGAGTAACTTCTGTAACATTCATTTTCATATCTACGCGCAATCCTAGATTGCTATAAAAAGAACTTGGCTTAGCTTGAACCACTTTTTTAGGCTTAGCAAATACACCCAAGTCTTTATCAAAAACCATAGTGGAGATATTAACATCTTTATTATCTCTTAATACATTAAAGTATAAAGTTGCACCGCGATCAGCAAATAAAATTTTTTCATTTAGTTTTCTTAAATCATCATAAGCTTGTCCATCAACACTCACAAGCTCATCATTAAGTAAAAATTGTCCATTTTTACGCACATTTTTAACATAAATTTTGCCATCACGCATATCAAAATCCACACCTATATCACCCCAATAAGCATCAGGATATTTTGCAAAGTGTTTTAAATAACGATTACCTATAAGTTTGCCATCTTCTAAACTTATACCAAGCATTTTACAACACGGCGAGTTAAGCTCTCCGATTTTAGAAGCAAAGTCAAGTTGATCACGCTCTGTCAAACTTTGCCCAAAATACTTCAAATGTCCTATATAGCTTTTATTGCTATCTAAAATTCCCACCCAACTATTGCGTGTTAAATCTTCTTCATTTCCCATAGGTGCAGGAATTAAACTAAAATCTGTTTTTACTAAATACAAATTTAAAAAGGGATCATATTTAGTATAGCTGTTTAATTTCGCGTTTTTAGTTTTAACTACTGCTAAAGTATTTTCATTTAAAGCAAAGGCGGGTAAGCCCTCATAAATCAACATACTAGCTTTATTTTTTTCATAACAACCCAAAAAATCATTAAAAGTCGGTCTTGGCACAGCAAAAAGTGTGCAAACTACACCCAAAATACAAAGTAAAATTCTCATAGCATTCCCATTCCGCTAAATAAATTACTAGCCATTGATTTTTTATTTTGTTCTACCATTTTCATCACATCATTAATCGCTGCTATTAGTAAAATTTGCATAGACTCTTTATCTTCTAACAAAGAATCATCAATGTTTATATCGATGATTTCACCTTTTCCGTTAGCACTAACTTTTACTAAACCACCACCGCTTTTTGCACTAAATTCTTTTTTTAAAGCTTCTTGCTCTAATTCATTTGCTTTTTCTTGAGCCTTAGTTAAAAGCTCGCCCATTTTAGAAAAATCCATATTTTCAAACATTTATTTTCCTTCTTTTAATATCTCTAATACTACTTCTTTATCATTAAAAGGATATTTTACACCCTTGATTTCTTGATAAGTCTCATCGCCCTTACCCAAAATCACTACAAAATCATCTTTTGTTTTAAACTCTAATGCTTTTTTGATCGCTTCTTTTCTATCACATTCTATAAAAATACTCTCATCTTTTTCTATACCATTTAAAATATCATTAATTATATCCATTGGCTCTTCTGAACGCGGATTATCACTTGTGATGATGAGTTTTTTAGCATAGTGTTTGGCAACTTTAGCCATTAACGGACGCTTAGTTTTATCTCTATCTCCCCCTGCTCCAAAAACTACAATCAAATCACGATATTTTAAAGCATCTAAAACTTTTTCTATGCCATCGGGCGTATGAGCAAAATCTACAATCACATCTTTTGCAACCACTTGCATTCTACCCTCAATGCCGCCAAAATTACTAATGGCCTTTTCAAGCTCTTTTAAATTTGGCTTAACAAGTTCATTTACACAAGCACTTGCAGCCAAAAGATTATAAAGATTAAAAAGCCCCACCAAAGAAGAATCAATCATAAAAGTTTCTTTACCAAAATTTACCACAGCTTCAATGCCATTTTTTAAAGCATAAGCTTTAATGTGGTAATAACTTGGATTTTCCACTCCATAAGTAAAAGCACCTTTGACATTAAAATTTATAGCTTTTGCATCTTTGTTGATAAATTTCATACACTCATCGGTAAAAAAACTTTCTTTTGCTGCTTGGTAGTTTTGAAAATCCCCATGAAAATCTAAATGATCTTGAGTGATGTTAGTAAAAATTTTAGCCTTAAACTCAAGCCCTTCAATGCGATTTTGCACCAAAGCATGCGAGCTTACTTCCATAATCAAAAATTCACATTTTTCCTTACTTGCTAAAGATAAAAGCTCTAAGGTTTGTAAAATAGGAGCAGTAGTTAAGCCTTTTGGAGTGATATTTTTATCATTTATAAAACTACCCCTAGTTCCCATTAAGGCACATTTAAAACCTAAATCAAGCAAGATAGAGTAAATAGCCCCTGCAGTAGTTGTCTTGCCATTTGTGCCTGTAATACCTATGATTTTAATACTTTCATCTATATTTAAAAGCTTCTTGCATTCGCCAATGCCAATAACTTTTGCTTGTTTTTCTAAAGCTTGATGAAGAAATTTTTCATTTTGAGTAGTTTTTAAGAAAAAACAATCTTTTTCGCATTCATTAGAATTATCACAAATGAAAGTATTTTCAATCTTTACTATCATAATTTAATTCCTTGATTTTCTCACTAAGCTTAATAAATCTATAATTAGAATAAAAATGCACTGAAACATCTTCCATATAAGCTACGAGCATATCTTTATAACCATGTTCTAAAAGCTTTTCTAAAAAATCCACAAAATCTTCTTTATCGTTAATAATAAGTTTATTAGATATTATAACATTTTCTAAGGCTTGTTTAAACCCAACTTTTGCTTCGCTAAGTAAAAAATCTTGATAACTCAAGCCCTCAAAATCTTCGCTATCTTCTTCAAACTGCACACTTTGGCTAAGATTAATGAGTTTTTCTAAGTCTTTATCTACTTTAGTATTTTTATAATTTTGCATAAAAAATTCAAAAAAAACAAAAGCTTCTTCAGGGCTTTTTAAAGCCAAATCACAAATATTAATAAAAGTTAAAAGTCTCTTATTTTTACGCTTTTCATAAGCAAGAGAAAAATACATCTTAGCATTTTTAAAATCTTTTTTGTAAAAACATTCTATGGCTATTTTTTTATAATTTTGCAAATTCGCTTTCCCCACCTGCTAAATTTACTATAGTAATATCTGGATGTATATCGATTTTAAGTTGTTTTTCCAAGCCATATTTCAAAGTCGTCCCACTAGCTGGGCAGCCATGACAAGCTCCGGTTAGTTTCACATAAACTACACCATTTTTCACACCCAAAAAATCAAGCCCTCCGCCATCATTTTCTAAAATATGCATAGTTTTAGCTAGACTGGCTTTTACAGGTTCGATTAATTCCTCATCACTAAAAGGCATATTCATAATTTTTCCTTGATTATTTTTAGTTTAATTTTATCTTATTTGCCTTTAAAAAATGTAAATTATTGTTTATTTTAGACTTTTTGCTATACAATGGTAAAAAGACTTTAGGAAATTTTATGCAAAAACACACCCAAATAAAAGGTTTTGAAAAACTCAAACTCATTATCATACTAGGCTTTTTATCTGCCATAGCACCACTTTCAACTGATATGTATTTACCTGCTTTAAATGAAGTAGAAAAAAGCTTCCAAACAAATTCTTTTTACACTCAACTTTCTCTTGCAAGTTTTTTCATCGCCTTTTCTTTAGGTCAGCTTTTATATGGACCATTAAGTGATGTATATGGCAGAAAAAAACCTTTATATATAGGACTTTTTATTTTTATTTCTTCAAGTATTGCTTGTGTTTTAGTTGATTCCATTCATGCTTTTATAGCTTTGCGTTTTTTTGAAGCTTTAGGGGGTTGCGTGGGTGTAGTCGTAGCAAGAGCTATAGTAAATGATGTTTTTGAGCTTAAAGAAGCAGCAGGAGTTTATGCTTTAATGATGGTTTTTACTTCTTTAGCACCTATGCTTTCTCCTACTTTTGGTGGAATTTTACTTGAATTTTTTTCTTGGCGTAGTATATTTTTAACATTGTTTATCTTAGGCTTTATTTTATTTTTACTTGTTATTTTTGTTCTAAAAGAAAGCAATCACAACACCAAAGGAAAAAAATTCAATCACAAAGAGGTTACAAAAAGTTACAAAAAAGTTTTAAAAGATCGCCGTTTTGTAGTATATTTGCTTTGTGGAAATTTAATATTTGCAGGTTTTTTTGCTTATTTAACCGGCTCATCTTTTGTTTTTACACGCGTTTTTGGATTAAGCGAGCAACAATACGCAGCCCTTTTTGGAGCTCATGCTCTAAGCTTTGTTATATGTGCAAATATCAATGCAAGATTAGTCCTTAGATTTTCTCCTTATTATATACTCCCTAGAGCGCTTATGGTGATTACTTTTTTAACTTTTTTACTCATTTTGGGTGCAACTTTTGAGCTAGGTTTTTGGGCTTTTGAAATTCCTTTGTGTTTTATCATAGCAAGTTTGGGTTTTATCCTGCCAAATACCACAACCTTAGCCATGGCAAGATCAAAACAAAATGCAGGCAGTGCTTCAGCACTCTTAGGTGCAGCACAATTTGCTATGGCAGGAGTAATGGCATTTTTAGTAAGTCTTTTAAATGCTAATACACCTATATTTTTATCACTTATTTTAGGAACTTGCACATTTTTATCTTTGATTTCTTATCTAAGTTTGATTAATAAAAGAAAGTTAAATAAAATCAAAAAGAAGTTAAGCGTGATTTCTCACGCTTAATTAAGCAATATTTTTGAAAAGATTCACTGACTATATCGAACCTTTTTCAAAAAACTTTATATTTATTTTCAAAACACTTATAAACAATTTATGTTAAAATTTCTCATCAATCAATAAAATAAAGGCTTTATTAATGAAAAAAATAGCTACTATTTTTGCAGGAGCCGAAGGATGTGGAAAAACTACCTTATATTATAATGAACTTGAAAAAAACAAAGACTTTGGACTTAGAATCAACATCGATGAAATCGTAAGTAGCTTTGGTGATTGGAAAAATCAAGAAGATCAATTTAGAGCTTCAAGGATAGCCATTAAAATGCGTGAAAACTATATTAAAAAAGCTTATGATTTTAACCAAGAAACCACACTTTGCGGCACTAGCATTTTATCTTTATTCAAAAAGCTACAAAAAAATTCTTACACTATAAATCTTTACTACATCGGACTAGACTCTCCAAACACAGCAAAACAAAGAGTTAAAATTCGCGTAGCTAAAGGCGGGCATGATATAAAAGAAGAGCTTATAGAAAAAAGATACTACGAGTCTTTACAAAATTTTAACACCGTTGCCAAATTCTGTAATCGCATTACTATTTTTGACAATACTCAAAATTATAAAAAACTCTTAGAATTTAAAAACAACAGGCTAGAAGTATTTGAAACTACCAAATGGCTAGAACCATTAATGATAAATTTTAAAAATCCAAGTTTATAAATTTTTATTTTAACTTGTCGATATGCAAATCATGCTACTCACTCCTTAAGGCAAGAAAGAAGTGAGTTAGCAATAGATTGAAGGCTTCAAGGCTATCAAGTATTACAAGGCTACCTCGATAACCTTGTAAAGCTTGATCCCAAGGTTTTTAAAACCTTGGGTTAAGATTATTGTTTTAATTGAAGCAAAGTATTTAAAAGCTGATCACTTGTGGTAATCGTTTTTGAGTTTGCTTGATAACCCCTTTGGATTACGATAAGCTCTGTTAATGCACGACTTAAATCCACATTCGACATTTCTATGGCTGAGCCTTTTAAGCCCCCTCTACCGCCTTCGCCTGCATGACCTATGGTAGCTGTTCCTGAGTTTGCTGTCGCTTTATAAAGGTTATTACCCATTTCTTCAAGACCCATATTATTTGGGAAAGTAGCTAGAGCAACCTTAGCTAGCGCTAGAGTTTTACCATTTGTAAATTCTCCATAGATATAACCATTCTCATCAGTTCTTAATGCATCTGGCTTTAGATTACCCCCTGTGTAACCATCTGTTTCTTGTTTAGTAGTAGATGAGTCTTTATCATAGCTTGTTAAACCATCAAAACCACCTGTTGTTCCAAAGTCAAGTTTTATAACTTGATCAGGTTTTGAGCCGTTATTTCCGGTGAAATTTAATACATTTGGTGTATAGCTTTGAAGTGAGCCATCATTACCAAATCTTAAATTTCCTACTACTATATTTCCCGGAGCTCCATCACCACTAAAATTAATCTCTGCAGGTTCAGGCACTGAGATGATGATAGACCATTCAGCCCCACCATCTGCTGTTTTAGTTTGTTTGGTAAATTGCACGGTTAGCTCATGTCTAGTTCCTAATGAGTCAAAGATTTCTATACTAGCAGTATGAGCTGATAAGTACATATCTTGAGAATATTTTTCATTATTACCTGCGTTGAAATTTCCATCTAAAGCACTAAACATCGCTGTAAATTTATCATTGGTAGCGATTTTATTGGTTTCATCTGAAAAACCTGTAACTTTAAAAGTCATATCTTTTGCAGCGGGACCTTTTGGATTAGTTATTTTAAATCTACCATCGCTTTCTACTACCACCTCCACCAAAGGGTTTGCATCTTGACCTATAGCATTTCCACCACCATTAGCCCAATTTTCCAAAGATCCATCACCATCATAATCCACACCCCATCTTGCATCTCTTTGTAAAAGCTCTCTTAAATCTTCAGTGGTATGGAAGGTTCTTTGTCCATTTGCACTAGGCATATTTGCTTGCCCAGCTGTATTTGCCCCAGGATTAGGATTGGCTCCTATATCCACATTATTAGAACTATATATATACTCATGTGCTGTTATAACTTGAACCGTAGTTTTAGCTTGATTATTAGCTGCTCCAGTTGTTCCTAACCACGCGCTGCGAGCTACTCCATCGAGCCTTAAATTTGCTTCGGTTACATTTTGTCCTTGTTCTGGGACCTGAGGAACTCTAACTTGGCCACCAGCTGTAGTTGTATCATGAATGGTAATATCTAAATTTTTAGATTTAGCGGTAGTTCCTGTGCTATTATCATTAGTAAAAGTGATTTTACCATCTACCACTGAAGCTACTACACCAGTTTCAGCTGTCTTAGCATTGATGGCATTGATAAAAGTTTCTTGTCCTACACCTTCAGCATGAATACGAGTTCCATTAATAGTAATATCTAAAACTGCATTTTGCACACTTCCATCCGGTTGCTTAAAACCCCAATAAGTATATTGAGTATTTGCTGTCCATTTAGATGGATCTTCTGGTAAATTAGCATGCATTTTAACATTTGATGTATGTTTAGCATCTGCAAAACTTACCCACATACCTTGTCCACTTCTTAGGTTTAAACCCTCACCTTGAGCGTTAAACACCACGCCCATATCTACACCTTTTTCAGTTACTTGGGCTCCACTTTTAGAAGTAGTATAAAACTCAGTATGGCCAGTATCATTTTCATCTATTACTGTTCCTGTATCATTTCTCATACCATGAGTAGAATCAAGAGCATAGATAGGACGCTTAGCAGAAGCATTCATACCTAAAGTATTACCACTATCTAAATTTGCTGTAAGGCTTACTGAAGTACTTGCTCTAGCAGGCATACTCATACCAGGTGGGATAACTATATCTTGCACTGAAGTTGAAGAGTCAATTTGACCCGTTTCTTGATTATAATTCCAACCTTGAACGGTGTAGCCGTTATTATCTACGAAATTTCCTACTGCGTCTGTTTTAAAGTCCCCTGCACGGGTAAAAAACTGCGTAGTGCCACCATCATTTGAAACGATGAAAAATCCATCACCATTGATAGCCATATCGGTGTTTTTGTCTGTAGTTTGGATATTACCTTGAGAGTGAATTCTAGTAGTAGAATTTACACCTGCACCAAGTCCAACTTGCATAGGGTTTTTACCACCTAGGTTGCCATCTGGAGCTGTAGCTATCTTAGAAGTTTGACTCATAAGCGTTGAGAAATCCGCACGAGAATATTTAAAACCAAATGTATTAACATTGGCTATGTTATTACCTTCTACATCCATTGCGTATTGGTGTGCTTGGAGTCCTGAAACCCCAGCCCAAAGAGATCTCATCATAATTAAATCCTTTAAAAAATATTGCTTTGTGATTACTTCACAATCTACTATTGCTTAGCCAAGACAAAGCAATAAGTGTTCCAAAAATGTAAATATTTCTAAAACTTGTATAAATTTATAATGTGAATTGTGTAATTAAGAATTGCTAGTATTTTTAAAGACTGATGAAAGAATATCTATATGCTCTAATAAACCTTTTTTGATTTGAGAATTTGGAACTCTCATAGGATCTAACTGAACAATAACCCCTTCTTTTCTTGCGTGTTTTATAGCCGGTATAAAATCGCTATCTGCAGTGATAAGAATGATTTTTTCAATTTGCTTTTTTATAGATAAAGTAGCAATATCTAGTCCTATTTTCATATCAACACCTTTTTGCCTAATATCTAAAACAAAATCATCCTCAGTTAAACTATCGATTTCTATCTCTTTATATAAAAGTTGTTTAAATTTATCATAATTTTTGATTTTCCATTGGAAGTTATTTTCATCAATCTCACCCAATCTTACAGCAAAATATGGTTGCTGTCTTAAATAATCTAATAATCTAGTTCTAAATTTAAAAGTATCGGTTTTTCCAAGATTTAATGATTTATCTGTTTTTTTATGGGCGGTATTGGAACATTTTTATTTAATGGTTCGCAGTCATAAACATAAACTCTATATAAATAATCTCTATTTCTTTTAACAGACTCAAACACATAATCTTTTAATCTTTTAGCTAATTCTTCAGGAGTCATATCTTTGATATGTTTTAAAGTGTTATATCTTTCTATAAAAAAGGATAAATCTACCAAAACAGCAGTTTTTCTAGGCTGTATAACAGAAAAGTTTATATCTTCACTAAAATTATTTATAAAAGTCCTACTATACATAACGAGATGTCAATCTAAAAATAAACGGCTAGACGACTTCTCGCTATGCAATGATGATTTATTTTAACATAATAAATTAAAATTGCTATAACTTTTCAAAAAGACATTTGTAAAATTTTGTAAAGTTTTTTTAAAATTACTCGATATAGTCAGTGAATCTTTTCAAAAATATTGCTTAATTAAGCGTGAGAAATCACGCTTAATTTTTATTTCTTTCTTTTAATTTAGCAATCACATCATTTAAACTCAAATCCGCATCAGCTAATAACACTTCTAAATGATAAAGTAAATCAGCAGCTTCATTTATCAACTCATCTTTATCTTTAATAGTAGCAGCCAAAGCGGTTTCAACGCCCTCTTCACCTACTTTTTGTGCTATGCGTTTAGTGCCTTTTGAAAAAAGTTCAGCCGTGTAAGAAGAACTTGCGCAAGTGTTTTTGCGTGAGTTTATAAGTCTTTCAAGACGCGATAAAAATACAAAATCAGCTTTTTTAGAAAGCGTTTCAAAACAAGAAGTATCGCCTGTATGACAAGTAGCGCCTTGAGCTTTTACAAGGATTAAAATACAATCTCTATCACAATCAAGCCCCATATCTATGATATGCAAGAAATTCCCACTTTGCTCACCTTTCATCCACAAACGCTCTTTAGTGCGTGAGTAAAATACAACCTTTTGGTGCTTAAAACTCTCTCTTAGAGCTTGTTCATTCATAAAACCTTGCATTAAAACTTCACAAGAATGATAATCTTGGATTATCACAGGGATAAGGTTATTTACCTTTTGCCAATTTATACTTTTTATAAATTCTTCTTCATTTATACCCATAGTTTTTCCTTTTAAATACGAATTTGCATGCCTTGATCTTTTAAAAATAGTTTTAATTCTTTAATATCTATAAGTTTTTTATGAAACACTGAAGCTGCTAAAGCTCCATCAACACCAAGTTTAAAAGCGTCCAAAAAATGCTCTTTGGTCCCTGCGCCACCGCTTGCCACTAAAGGCACAGGACAAATTTGTCTAACCTTGGTAAGTTGATCGAGATCATAACCCTTTCTCATGCCATCTTGATTCATCATATTTAGCACGATTTCGCCAGCTCCTAGCTCGCATACTTGCTTTACCCAATCTAGTGTTTTTTTACCACTATGATGAGATTTGCTCTCATCTCCAGTGTATTTATAGACTAAAAGCTCATTGTTTTCATCTTTAAAAGTATCTATACCTACAACTACGCATTGCACTCCAAAGCTTTTTGCAAGGCGTGAGATTAAATCAGGATCATTTAAAGCAGGAGAATTAATAGAAATTTTATCAGCACCATTTGCTAAAAGTTCTTTTGCGTCATCTTCGCTTTTTATACCCCCTGCGACGCAAAACGGTATAGAGATATTTTGTGCTACTTTGCTTACCCAAGCTCTATTGATACGCTCATTCTTGGCTGAAGCTGTAATATCATAAAATACAAGCTCATCAATGCCATTTTGTGAGTAAAATTTAGCAAGTTCTATAACATCTCCCATATCTTCATGATTTTTAAACTGCACCCCTTTAACTACTCTACCATCTTTTACATCTAAACATGCAATTATGCGTTTTGTAAGCATTCTTGAGCCTCCTTTATGCTAAATTCTTTATCAAGCAAGGCTTTACCTACGATGATACCACTTACTATGCCATTTAGCTTTTTAAAATCTTCTAAGCTCGCCACGCCTCCACTTGCTTGGGTTTGCAAATGTGGGAATTTCTCATGCAAAGCTTTGTATAAAGTGATGTTTGCTCCACTCATCGTGCCATCTTTAGAGATATCTGTGCATAAGATATGTTTTACATCTTTATAAAAATTTAAAAGCCCAAACAAACTCTCATCGCTTGTTTTACTCCATGCATCAACAGCCACAAAAAACTCATCTTTAACGCAAATACTATCAAGCGCTAAGACTATACTTTCTACGCCAAATTCACTCAAAAGCTCTTGTGCAAGGGGCTTATTTTTAACCGCTAAAGAGCCTATAACTACGCGTTTAACACCGCTATCAAACAAAGCTTTAACTTCATCTTTAGTGCGAATTCCTCCACCTACTTGAAGATTTACTCTTATCTTAGAAGCTAGGTTTTCTATGAGTTTTAGTTGTCTTTTGCTAGGATCTTTTGCACCGCTTAAATCCACCAAATGAAGCCAAGCAACACCTTGAGCCTCATACTCTTGAAATTTAGCCAAAGGATCAAAGCTGTATTCTTGCTTTTTAGCATAATCTCCTTTATAAAGCCTTACTACTTTACCATCTATTAAGTCTAATGCCGGAATGATTTGAGTTTGCATTTTTACCTACATATTTATGAAATTTTTTAATAATACTTCGCCCGCTTCGCCGCTTCTTTCAGGGTGAAACTGCACACCATAAAAATTGTCTTTATTTAAACTTGCACTAAATTTGGTAGAATACTCACACTCTGCGATGGTGTATTCATTTAAACTCACACAATAACTATGCACAAAATAAAAATAAGCTCCATCTAAGCCTTTAAAAAGCTCATGAGGGCTAAAGACTTGATTCCACCCCATATGTGGGAAAGTAAAATTTGCTTTTTCTTGGAATTTTTGTGTTTCAAAAGGCATAATACCAAGTGTTTTTTGGTGTAATTCTTCTGAAAATTTACCCAAAATTTGCATACCAAGACAAATGCCTAAAAGTGGTTTTGTGGTAGTTTGGATAAAATTTTCTAAATTAAGTGCTTGTAGATTAGCCATTGCTTTAGCTGCTGTGCCAACCCCAGGAAGCAAAAGCTTATCTGCTTGTGAGAGTTCTTTTAAATCATGCGTGATAATACTTTTTTGTCCTAAACGCTCGAGTGCAAAAGCAAGTGAAGCTAAATTCGCACAACCTGTATCTATAATAGCTAGTTTCATGATAAACACTTTCTTGAAAAATTAAATTCCCATTTCATATTTTACACTCTCTTTCTCATATTGCTTAGCAATACTCTCATAATCTGCAAAATATACAATATCTTTTATTTTTTCATAAATAGAATTCGAAATTATATTTTGAAATTCTCTATATCTATTTTTATGCGCAACAATAAAAAATTTTGCTCTAAAATCTTGAAGCTCATAAAAACGGTTAATAGAATTTTTTATATTAGTAGAATGCTCTACCTCATAAAAAGCATGAGGCATTTTTCGTTCATTAAACCAAATACAATCGCTAAATTTAGCTTTTTGTGTCAATTCATCATATGTAAAACTATAAAGAGAATCTAAAGTAGCCAAGTCGCCTAACCTAGTATCCATAAAATATTTATTCTTATCTTGACTAGGAACAAAAGTTTGAAAGCCTCTTAAATTTCCAATTGAGACAATAAGCCCTTGATAATAAGAATGACTAAACTGACATTCGTTATTTATCAAATTTAATTTTTTTTCAATCTCATGCTTTTTCTCTGTTAAACCCCAAAGTCCTGCTGTGATTTTATAAAATTCTTTATTTGTTTGTAATATTCTTCTAATACTTGCAAAAGGTGTTTTTGTTTCCCATTTACTAACATCTGTCAGCATATAAAGCTGACTTAAAGTTGCAAAGTTATTATTATTTTTAAAAGCTTCTATAACATTATCTTTTTGTTTCATTGTTAAGTCTCATATAACATAATAAGTGATCATATTTTACAAACACTTGCATTATAAAAAAAATTTTCATATCACTCCTTTAGAGCTTGCTAGGTTTTCATTTTCTATTTTTATAGCCATTTTTAAAGCTCTCGCAAAGGCTTTAAAAAGTCCTTCGGCTTTGTGATGATCGTTTTTGCCTTTAACTTTTAAATGCAAACTCGCACCCATAGCATAGCTTAGTGAGTAGAAAAAATGCTCTATCATTTCTGTGCTTAATTCTCCAAGCTTTTCTTTTTTAAATTTAGCCTTATAAACTAAATGCGGTCTATTACAAAAGTCAATCGCACAACTTGCCAAGCACTCATCCATAGGTAAAACAAAGCCATATCTTGCAATACCTATTTTTTGATCTAGTGCATTTTTAATAGCCTCGCCCAAAGCAAGTGCGACATCTTCTACGCTATGATGTTCATCAACTTCTAAATCTCCTTTGCATTTTATCTCTAAAGATATATTTGCATGCGTAGCAATTTGCTCTAACATATGATCAAAAAATGCGATATTTGTTTTTATATTAGCTTTTGCTTTTTCATTAAAAGCCATTTTAACTTGAATTTGGGTTTCTTTGGTATTACGCTCTATACAGGCACTGCGGTAATTTTGCAAAATAAAATCAGCAATTTGCTCCCAATTAAAGTCGTTTTTGTCATATTTTAAACCTTGAATTTCAAGATTTTGCGCCAAAAGCATATCGCTGTCTCTATCGCCTATAACAAAACTTTTATTTTTGTCATAAAGTTTATTTTTGATGTAGTTTTCAAGCATGGCAGTTTTTGGCTTCCTGCAGGCGCAATTTTCATGCTCAAAATGCGGGCATATAAAAATATCTTCAAATTCTATGCCACAACTTTGAAAAACACTTAGCATTTTTTCATGAGCCTTGTCAAAATTTTCCTTAGGAAAAGAATTTGTGCCTAGACCATCTTGATTACTTACCATAACAAATTTAAAACCAAAATTTTTTAACTTTAAAAGTGCATTGATGGCACCTTTTTCAAACTCAAGTTTTTCTAAAGAATCGATTTGAAAATCATCTTTTGGCTCATCAATGAGCGTGCCATCTCTATCAATAAATAAAATTTTTGCACTCATTTTAGACTTTCTAATCTTAAACTCACGGCATTTTTATGCCCATCAAGTCCTTCAGCTGCTGCTAAAATTTCCACCACAGGACCAAGCTTTTTAAAGCCTTCTTTGCTAAGTTCTTGCACGCTCATTCTTTTCATAAAATCAGCAAGCCCTAATGAAGAATAAGACTTGGTAAAACCATAAGTTGGCAATACATGATTTGTCCCACTTGCATAATCTCCCATGGATTCTGGAGAATACTCACCTAAAAATATTGAACCTGCATGCATAATATCATCAAGCAAGCTAGATGGATTTTGTGTATGAATGATCAAATGCTCGGGTGCATAGTCATTTGAAATACTTATGGCATGTTTTATATCTTTTGCAAGAATGATTTTAGAGTGTGCTAAAGATTTTGAAGCAATTTCTTTTCGCGAGAGTTTTTCAAGCTGCAAAGCAACTTCACTATCAACTTCTTTGGCTAATTTTTCACTTGTGCAAACTAAAATCGCTTGAGAATCTGCTCCATGTTCAGCTTGCGAGAGTAAATCTGAAGCTATAAATTTAGCATTAGCAAACTCATCTGCTAAAACTAACACTTCAGAAGGCCCTGCTTGCATATCAATAGCTACTCCATGATTATTAACTTGCTTTTTGGCTTCAGTTACAAAAGCATTTCCTGGGCCAAAAATTTTATCCACTTTTTGCACACTTTGCGTTCCATAAGCAAGCGCTGCTATGGCTCCTGCTCCACCTATTTGATACACTGCATCAACTTCGCAAAGTTTTGCCACAAAAGCAATGGCAGGATGTAATGGCGCTGGGGAAGCTAAGGCTATGAATTTACATTTTGCAATTTTAGCAGGGATAGCTAGCATAAGTGCGGTTGAAAAAAGTGGTGCTAAGCCTCCTGGTATATAAAGCCCTACTTTTTCAATGGCTCTTGTTAGCACCTTGCAAGTTACCCCTTCAAAGGTTTGAACCTCTATGGTTTGACTTTCTTGAGCTTTGTGGAATTTATAGATATTTTCATAAGCTATTTTAATAGCTTGTTTTAACTCATCATCAATTTGCTCTGCTAAATTACTAAGCTCTTCATCGCTTAGTTTGATGGAATTTAACTCTACTTTATCAAATTTTATAGCCATTTGTTTTAAAGCTTCATCGCCATTTGTTTTGACATCTTCAATGATTTGTTCTACTATGGTTTTAACCTGTGCATTAGCACTCATAGCAGGACGCTTGAGTGCTAATTCTTGTTCGTTTTGGTTTAATTTTTCAAAATCAAGTATTTGCATTTTTATCCTTTAAGAGAGCATTTTTTCAATAGGTAAAACTAAAATCGCACTTGCACCTTCTTTTTTTAAAGCTTCCATAGTTTCCCAAAATAAATTTTCTTGACTTACCATATGTAGTGCCACTCTAGCTTTATCATTTTCTAAAGGTAAAATCGTAGGTTTTTCAACACCTGGTAACAAGGCTGTGATTTTTTCTAGCTTTTCAATAGGAGCATGCAACATGATGTATTTTGACTCTCTTGCTTGCATAACTCCATGAATTCTAATGAGTAATTTATCGATTAATTCTTGTTTGTGTGAAGCTAAACTTTCTTTTCTTTGGATAATGCAAGCTTTTGACTTATAAATTACCATAACTTCTTTAAGTCCGTTTGCTTTTAAAGTAGCTCCACTTGAAACTAAATCACAAATTCCATCAGCTAAATTTGCACTTGGTGCTACTTCAACTGAGCCTGTTAACATACAAGTTTTATAGGGGATATTATTTTCTTCCATAAAACGCTTTAAAAGCTGTGGATAAGAAGTTGCTATGCGTAAATTTTTAAAACTTTCTATACCTTTATACTCACTATTTTCTGGTAATGCTAAAGACAAGCGGCACCCACCAAAATCAAGTTTTTTAAGCATTATAAAATCTGCATTTTCGTTTTTTGATTTTCTTTCTAACTCATTTTCTTCTAAAACATTTTCTCCAACTATGCCAAGATCTACTACTCCATCAAAAATTAACCCTGGTATATCATCATCTCTTACTCTAAGTAAATCAATAGGTAAATTTGTAGAAAAAGCAATTAAACTTTGATCGTGTATGCGAAGTTTTACGCCTATAGACTCAAGCAAGGCAATAGAATCTTTACTTAAACGACCTGATTTTTGTATAGCTATGCGTAATCTTGAATTTTCTTGCATTTTTTTCCTTTTTTGTAGTTAAAAAAATTAATAGTAGCAAAAAATGGATAAAAATACAAAAAATAGTAAGTAAATAAATAAAAATAAGAAGTTTTTAGCCTTTAAAAGGCTAAAAATTAAGCTACGAATTCGATGAAAGCCATTTCTGCAGCATCGCCACGGCGGATTCTTGTTTTGATAATTCTTGTATAACCACCATTTCTATCTGCGAATTTAGGTGCAATTTCTGTTACAAGTTTATTTGTAGCTTCTTTATCTTGCAAGCTAGCAAAAACTGTTCTGTGAGCATTGAAATCACCTTTTCTTGCACGAGTGATCAATCTTTCAACATAACCTCTTAATTCTTTTGCTTTAGGTAATGTTGTTTCTATTTTACCTGCTTTAATAATAGCAATGGTAAGGTTTTTTAATAAGGCTGCACGATGAGTAGAAGTGCGACCTAACTTTCTATATCCATGTCTATGTCTCATTGATTATCCTTCATTTTGTGCTTTTAATTCTGTAATTTTTTTCTTTAGCGTTTCTTTTGCACTATCACTGAGTTTTGAATTTCCTATAGGAAAACCTATAGATTCCATTACACTTTTAATCTCATCTAAAGATTTTTTACCAAGATTTTTTAAATCTGCAAGTTCGCTAACACTCATTAAGGCAAGTTCACCAATATAAACTACATTTGCTTTTTCTAAGCAGTTAAAACTTCTTGCACTTAAATTTAACTCAGTTATATTTTGAAGTAATTTTACATGTTCTACTTCATTATTTGGTGTTTGACTTCTTACAACACTTTGTGCATTAGTGATTTTATCAAACACTGATAATTGTTTATACATTGCTTCTAAAGCATTTTTAAAAGCATCACTTGGTGAAATTTGACCATCAGTTGTGATTGTAAAAACAACTTTTTCATAATCTGGATTATCTTCAAAAAGCACTTTTTCTATATCATAAACCGCATGTTTTACCGGAGTAAAGAACGCATCAAGTGCTATAAATTCAGGATCTAAGAAATTTTGAATTTCTTCAGAAGGCACATAACCTATACCTTTTTCAATGATTAAAGTAAATTCTAAATCTGCATCTTCATTAATCGTTGCAAGGTAGCTATCTGCATTCACAACTTCAACAACTTCATTGTCTAAGTCTTTTCCGCAAATTTCTTTTGGTCCTTTAAAACTAAAAGTTACGATTTCTTTTTCAGAATCTGTTTTTAGTTTAAATCTTAATTTTTTTAGATTGATAATAAACAATGCTACATCTTCAAGCATACCACGCATACTATCAAATTCATGTGCTACGCCTTTGATTTTAACTCCTGTTGGAGCAAAACCTACTGTGCTTGAATAAAGCAAACGACGCAAAGGATGCGCCAAAGTAATAGCATAACCAATTTCAAAAGGCCATGCACTTACTTTTGCTACTGTATCACTGATATTTTCAATACTAAACTCTGTTGGTGTATAAGCAGAAGTTGTAATATGTCTCATATCAAAAACCTTTATTATTTAGAGTACAACTCAACGATATATCTTTCCTCAACTGGAATGATAACTTCTTCTCTTTCAGGCTTTCTTGTAAAAATTCCAAATCTTTTATCTTTTTCTACATCAACCCAAGCAACTATACCAGTTTGAGCAGTAAGTTCGATCGCTCTTGAAATTTGAGGATTGTTTTTGCTTTTTTCAATCACTTCAACTTTTTGGCCTGCTTCTACTCTATAACTAGGAATATCTACTCTTTTACCATTTACTAAAATGTGTCCATGAGTTACAAGTTGTCTAGCAAAACGGCGTGTTGTAGCAAAACCCATTCTATAAACAACATTATCAAGTCTTTGTTCTAAAAGCTGGATTAAAAGCGCACCGGTATTGCCATCTTTTCTAGCAGCTTCACTAAATAATCTTCTAAATTGTTTTTCACTAACACCATACATAAATTTAGCTTTTTGTTTTTCTCTTAATTGAAGTCCATATTCACTAATTTTAGCTTTTCTTTGTCCATGCTGACCTGGTGCGTAAGGGCGTTTATCTAAAGCACTTTTACCTGCTAATCTTCTTTCGCCTTTCATTGCCAAGCTTACGCCAAGTCGTCTTTCTAATTTTTCTACTGGTCCTCTATATCTTGCCATTATAATTCTCCTAAATCTTATATCTTATTCTTAGACACGACGACGTTTTGGTGGTCTACAACCATTATGAGCTAATGGGGTAATATCTTTTAAGAAAGTTACTTTGATACCTTCCATAGCACCTACACTTTTAACTGCTGTTTCACGACCACTTCCTGGCCCTTGTACTTTAATGCCTACTTCTTTAATACCATGTTCTTTTGCTTTATTTAAAGCATCTTCTACTGCTTGTTGTGCCGCATAAGGAGTTGATTTTTTAGAACCTTTAAATCCTAAACCACCTGCACTACTCCATGCAATAGCATTTCCCATTTCATCAGTTACAGTAACCATAGTATTATTAAATGTTGCACTGATATAAACTATACCTTTAGCTATATTTTTTTTAACTATTTTTTTCTTAACAACTTTTCTTTTTGCCATTTTCTATCCTTATGATTTTGCACCAACGGTTTTTCTCTTACCTTTTCTAGTTCTGGCATTTGTTTTTGTTTTTTGACCACGAACCGGTAAGCCTTTTCTATGTCTTAAGCCTCTAAAGCTTCCTAGATCCATTAATGCTTTGATATCCATAGCAACTTGTTTTCTAAGATCACCCTCAACCATATAGTTTTCTTGAATTTCTTTACGGATAGCCGCTGCTTCGTCCTCACTTAACTCATGAACTCTTTTATCATAAGAAATTCCGGTTTTATCTAAGATTTTTCTTGAAGTATGTAAACCTATACCATAAATATAAGTCAAACCATATTCAATTCTTTTTTTCTTTGGTAAATCTACACCTGCAATACGAGCCATAAATTATCCTTGTCTTTGTTTGTGTTTTGGATTTTCGCAAATAATGCGAACTACGCCTTTACGACGAACTACTTTGCATTTGTCACACATCTTTTTAACAGATGGTCTAACTTTCATGCTTTACTCCTGTTATTGTAAATTCCACTTTTTTACAACTGCACCAGGTTTTTAGAGCAACCAACTATTTTCAAAATAAGTGGTGATTTTGAAAATACTTCTTCATACAGTTTTATTGCAATTTCTGCAAAAGTGCTAATTATACTTTACTTTTGCTTTTAAACAACTTAGACTTATTTGTATCTAAATGTAATACGACCCTTATCAAGACTATAAGGCGTTAGCTCTACTTTAACTCTATCGCCAGGCATAATTCTAATATAATGCATACGCATTTTACCTGCAATATGACAAAGTATCACATGTTTATTATCTAATTCGACTTTAAAAGTCGCATTAGGTAAAGCTTCGATTACATTACCATCGATTTCGATAATATCATCTTTTGCCAATATTTCTCTCCTTTCTATAAAATACAAAGCTATTATTTTATCACAATTTTTCTTTTTAAATTTTTAATATTTTTTTTACAAACTATAATATTTTTTACTATAATTACAAAATTACTACAAAAAGAAAGTATTTATAGATGTCAAAAACTTTAAAAAGAGGTGATTTTAAAACTCTTTCCTTATCTTCTTTGGGTGGAGCTTTAGAATTTTATGATTTTGTTATTTTTGTATTTTTTGCTAATTATATTTCAAGAAATTTTTTTCCTAGTGATTTAAGTGATTTTTGGAAACTTTTAAACACTTATGGGGCTTTCGCGGCAGGATATTTAGCTAGACCAATCGGTGGTATAATTATGGCACATTTTGGAGATAAAATGGGTCGCAAAAAGATGTTTATGCTTAGTATATTACTCATGGTGCTTCCAACTTTCTCTCTAGCTTTTATACCTACTTTTGAAACTATAGGATATTTTGCTCCTATTTTTTTACTACTTGTTAGAATAGCTCAAGGTATAGCTATAGGCGGAGAACTCCCTGGTGCTTGGGTATTTGTAAAAGAACATGCACCCGATGGAAGAGATAGTTTTTATGTTAGCGCTATTAATGCTTCTATGGCTTTTGGAATTCTTTTAGGTTGTATTGTTGCCTTAGCGATTAATCATTACTTTGATCAAGAAGCAATTTATGAATATGCTTGGCGTATTCCATTTGCTATAGGTGGATTTTTTGGTATCATTTCTATATATCTTAGAAAATTTTTAGAAGAAACACCTGTTTTTCAAAAAATGCGACAAGAAAATGATTTAGAAAAATTTCCTTTAAAAACACTTTTTAAAGAAAAAAATATTTATTTAGACATCATTGCTTCTATGCTTTTAACTTGGATGCTCACAGCTTGCGTGATAATACTTATTTTACTTATGCCTAATTTTATATCAGAAGTTTTGATTCTTGATAAAACAGATGCGATTTTAATCCAAATGTTTGCAATAGTGATTTTATCTTGTGGAACTTTACTTGCTGGAATTTGGGTTGATAAATTTGGTTTTTTAGCTACCGCTTTAATTTTTACCATAGGATTTAGTTTATCGTGCTTTTTTTATTTTTATTTTTTCTATGCTCAAATTTTGCATTTGAGTATATATTTTTATTTTATAGCGTGTTTTTTTGGTGGTATTAATGCTTTAGCACCTATTTTAATGTGTAAAATTTTTAAGCCAAGTATTCGTTTTAGTGGAATTTCTTTTTCTTATAATATAGCTTATGCAATAGCGGGTGGTTTCACTCCTCAACTTGTATTTGCATTACATTCTTTGGCTATAAAACCTGAAAATCCTTTCGTGTATGGAATTTTTATTTATATTTTGTTTTTATCCCTGATAACACTGATAACTACCATATTTACTTATAAGAGGTTAAGATTTTAATGTTATAATTAAAAAAAATTATTAATTAAAAATTTATAAAATTAAAGGAAAATGATTATGAAAATTTTTATTGTTTTAATACTTTCTTTGTTACCACTTTTAGCATTTGAAATGATTACACCTATACCAGAAGGCATTCCTTATAATAAAGAAAAAGCTATTTTAGGAAAAAAACTCTATATGGATACAAGTTTATCAAAAGATAAAAAAGTATCTTGCAATAGTTGTCATGATATTGCAAATTTTGGAGTAGATAATAAAACTTTTTCAACAGGTATTAATGGCATAATAGATGAGCCATTCCATACTCCTACAAATTTTAATGCCGTTTTTAGCCTAGCACAATTTTGGAGAGGCAATGCAAAAGATTTACAAGAACAAGCCAAACATCCTTTGTTAAACCCTAAAGAAATGGGGTTAAAAGATGCAGATGAAGTGGTGCAAATAGTAAAAACTAACGCAATTTATGAAAAAGAATTTAAAAGACTTTACGGAGAAGTTACCTTTGATAATATAGCAGATGCTTTAGCTGAATTTCAAAAAACCTTACTTACGCCAAATTCCCCATTTGACCGCTACTTAAAGGGAGATAAAAATGCTATAAGCGAACAAGCAAAAAGAGGCTATAATGCCTTTTTATCAAATGGTTGTATAGCGTGCCATCAAGGACAAAATATAGGTGGAAATATGTATCAAAAAATGGGGGTATTTGTTCCTTATGATAATGGAACAAATTGGAAAGGACGCTATGAGATCACTCAAGATCCTCACGATCAATTTGTAGTAAAAGTGCCAAGTCTTAGAAACATAGCCAAAACTGCTCCTTATTTTCATGATGGTTCTATGCCAACACTTGATGCTTGCGTACAATTTATGGCGTATTATCAGCTTGGTAAATTTTTAGAGCAAGATGTAGTTGATGATATAGTTGCATTTTTAAATTCTTTAACAGGAGAATACCATGATCCACTCAAATAAAAAAACTTTCTCTTTTTTAAAACAATTCATCACTTTATCCATAGTGGTTTTGGTATTGCTTTTAACTTTGACTTTATTTATTTTTAATACTTACAATACCACCAAAAGAAATTCACTTATTATGGATTCTTTTCAAAAATTAGAAATTCTAGATACTAAAATAGATGAAATTTTTAAAAATAAACTAAATCTACAAAACTATGACATTAGCGTCAAACTAGTAAGAGATTTTGAAAATACTTTAGCTATTTTAAAAGCCAATGAAATAGATACTAAAAAGCTAGAAGCAATTTTTCAGAAAAAAAATACGCAACTACAACATTTTAAATCAGCCAATTCTATTGCTATAAATTCAAAGCTTTATCTTTACGAAATTCAACAAGAGATCATCAAACAAACAAATCAATTAGCACTCACTACTCAAGAGGCTAAACAAATAGAATATATAGGAAATATTTTAAGCATTATAGGAACTATGGATATATTAGAACCTTTAGCACAAAATAGATTACAAAATCTTGTCACAAATTTAAACGCAAAAGATTCTCAATTACCACAAGAGTTATTTGAGCTTTTTAATACACATTGTAAGATGATATTAAGTCAAATTAAAATATTAAAAGATAATTCTCAAAGTTTTCTTGATCAAGAACTGCAAAAACAAATTCTAGCACACCAAAATTTAATTGCTAAAAATATCAATCTACAAAATAAATATAATCTTTATACAGCTATAGGAATTTTCCTATTTACCTTAGTTGTATTGATTTTTTTCATACTTTTAACATTAAAAAAAGTAATCATACCTATATCTTTACTTGAAAAACTAAGTGCAAATCTAGCGGGAGAACATGCGAATTTAAGTGCAAGATTAGACATTGATAAAAAAAGTGAATTAGCTACAAGTGCTAACTATATTAATTCTTTCATACAGATAGTGCAAAATTCAGTTTTAGAAGCCATACAAACTGCAAATTCAAGCCACAAAAGCTCACAAAAACTTTCCCAAAATGCTGAAATTTTACAGCAAAGTTCACTTTTACAGCATGAGCAAATTTCTAATGTCCATGAAATAAGTTCTGTTTTAGAAAGTCATATAGACTTAACTCAAAATCTAGCTAAAAATACTATAAAAGATATGCATGATATGCAAGAAGTTATGGGAGAAGTTGAAAAAACACTTAAAGAGTTAGTAGAGCTTATATTACTAAGTGGAGAAAAAGAACAAAGTGTTTTAAGTGCTATGGATATACTAGTACAAAGTGCTGATAGTATTGTAGAAGTTACAGCAGCTATCAAAGATATAGCCGATCAAACTAACTTACTAGCTTTAAATGCAGCTATTGAAGCAGCTCGTGCAGGAGAACATGGTAGAGGCTTTGCTGTTGTTGCTGATGAAGTTAGAAACTTAGCTGATAAAACTACAAAATCTTTAGTCGCTATAGAAACTACTGTAAGAACTATAGTACAACAAATCAATGACAACAAAAGCTTGATGGATGGAATTCATCAATCTATGAGTGATACTTCCAACAAAGCTAATATCTTACAAGGTGAAGTCGGTGCTTCTATAGAAAAATTAAAAACAAGTATCCATTCTACTAAAATTATGGAAGAAAAAAGTGATGAGTCAAAAGCTAAAATGAATGAGTTAGAACAAAATGTAGAAAAAGTGACTGAGCTTGCAAATTGTGTTAAAAACTATTCACTCGAGCTAACACAAATTTCACAAGATGTTTTAGAAAATGCTTCTAAACTTTCAGAAAAACTAAAAACATTTGAGTAAGAAAGTTTAAACTTTCTTACTTAGATAAAATATCTGCTTTGCCATTTATAATTGCAACACAATGCTCATAATGAGCAGCATTTAATCCATCTTTGCTTCCTGCTTCCCAATTACCTTTTAAATGTACCGGTGTGCCATCTTTTTGACATACCATAGGCTCTATGCAAAATACCATGCCATTTTTGATTTTAGGTCCACTTTTTGCACTAGCACCTGGTTCTAAATAATTTGGAATTTCAGGCTCACCGTGTGGCTTTTTACCTATACCATGACCACAATAACCTTTCAAAGGTACAAATCCTCTTTTAGCGATAAACTCGCCAAGCTCATATGAAAGCTCTTTAAAACGCATACCTTCTTTGATAATATCTATAGCATAATACAAAGCATCTTTAGCACAAGCAATCAAAGCCTCATCAGTGGCTGAAATTTGACCTATAGGTATAGTCCTTGCTGCATCTCCATAATATCCATCTATGCAAGTACCCACATCAAGCCCTAAAATATCGCCTTCTTTTAAAATACGCTCATCCCCTACGCCATGAATGCAAGCTTGATTAAGCGAGATACAAATACTGCCTGGAAAACCATATAAGCCTTTAAAAGATGGTTTTGCACCATGATCAAGTATAAATTCTTCTGCCTTAATGTCAATTTCTTTTAAACTCATACCCGGAACTATAATACCCTCTAGATAGTCAAGCGTTCTAGCTACAAGTTCATTTGCCTTGCGTAGTTTTTCTATTTCTGCTGGTTTTTTGATTTCTATCATTTATATTTTCCTTAAAATTTTTAAAAATTTAGCATTTATGCGCTTTTAAAAGCTTTAAGGAAAAACCTTAAGTTTTAAAACTTAAGGTTTTAACATACACTTGTAAGATTAGTAGCTAGGCCACCTAAAGAAGTTTCTTTGTATTTTGAGTTCATGTCTTTGCCGGTTTCATACATAGTTTTTATAACCTCATCAAGACTTACTTTTGGAGTTGATTTTCTACTCATTGCCATTCTAGCAGCTGAAATTGCTTTAATCGCTCCAAAGGCATTTCTTTCTATACAAGGAATTTGCACTAAACCACTTACTGGATCACAAGTTAAACCTAAATGATGCTCCATTGCAATTTCAGCAGCATTACAAGCTATCTTTGCATCAAAACCCATTACAGTAGCCATAGCTCCTGCTGCCATAGAACTTGCACTACCAATTTCAGCTTGACAGCCAGCTTCAGCACCACTTATACTTGCATTTTTCTTATAAAAAGAGCCTATTAACATAGCAGTAAGTAAAAAATTAATGGCTTTTTCATCGTTAAAACCAATAGTATGATTTTTAAGATAAAGCATTACAGCAGGTACAACAGCACATGCACCATTAGTTGGTGCAGTTACCACTCTAGCTCCACTTGCATTTTCCTCTGCAATAGCAATAGCATATAAAGAAATAAAATCAATAATTCCTAAAGGATCACTTGTCATAGCCAAACGCTCATTAAGTCCTTTGGCGCGGCGTTTTAAATGTAAATTCCCTGGAAGAAAATCTGAGCTTGGATGAATACCATTATAATAAACTTCTTGCATTACTTCCCAAATTTCTAAACAATAAGCTCTAATTTCTTCTTTAGTGTGAAATTGAAGCTCATATTCATAAGAGAGTTTTGCTAGATCCCATGAATTTTCTTCGCAAATTCTTAAAGCATCGCTTGCATTATTAATATCAAGTTCTAATTTAGTATGTTTTTGCTCACAAGCTCCATCTTTGTGTTTTTGAAGTTCAGCTTCACTCATAACAAAACCACCGCCTACCGAATAATAAATTTCTTCAGCAATGATTTCTCTATTTTCATTATAAGCACTTATTTTCAATCCATTTTCATGCAAAGGTAAAAAGTCTTTTTCAAAAATCAAATCTTTATCATAATCAAAATTTAATTCTTTTTGAGCATCTAAAACCAAAATTTTATCTTGCAAAATTTTATTAAACACACGATCTTGCAAAGCAATATTTAATTCTTTTGCTCTTAAGCCACTCAACCCCCATATAATAGCTTTATCACTTAAATGGCCTTTACCAGTAAGCGATAAAGAGCCATAAAGTTTGATTTGAATTTTTGTAATTTGTGTGATTTTATCTTTGATTTTTTCACAAAACATATTCCCTGCTAGCATTGGTCCTAAAGTATGAGAAGATGAAGGACCGACACCAACTTTAAATATACTTAAATTACTACTCATTCATCAGCACCTTAAAAAGTATAAATTACAGTGATGATTGTCAAAATACCTGTGATAAACACAAATGCATCTAAAGCTTTGTTTTGGAATTTTTTCATTTTAGATACAGTGTAAATTGCAATCATAGGCATTAAAAATAAGATTGCGGCAATGATTGGACCACCTAAGCTTTCAATAAAACCTAAAATACTTGGATTTACATAAGCAGTAATTAACATAACAATATACATTACCAAAGTTGAATAAACTGCGATTTTTTTCAAATCCGGATTATCATTACCTGCTAATTTACAACATTTTCTAACTATACCATAAGCACCTTCCCTAGCACCAAAATAATGCCCAAAGAATGAACTAGAAATTGCTAAAAATGCGATTAGTGGACCACCATAAGAAATAAATGGATTATCAAGTTTATTAGCAAAATAAGAAAGTACAGGTATGTTTTGTGCTCTAGCTTCAGCAAGTTCTGCAGGAGTTAAAGAAAGCACGCAAGATACCACAAAAAACATTACAAAAGCAAGTAACATTACAGAAGTTCTAAATAACACTTGATTTGCTTTTTGTACTGAATTTTCAGGATATTGCCTTTTTACACTTAAAGAAAAAGTAGAAATCGCTGGTGAGTGATTAAATGAAAACACTAAAACCGGTAAAGTTAGCCATACTATAGTAATAAATTCTTTTGTTCCAGGAATAGCACTAAAACTTTCAAACGACCATTGCGGGATAAGATATAAAGAAAATAAAAATAAAATAGCACATAAAGGATATACAAGCCACTCACATACTTTGGTAATTAATTCTTCACTAAAAAGCATAATAAGCATAAAAATACTTACTAAAACAAAAGCAAAAAGCGCTCTATAAAAAGGAAGTAAATTAGCTATAGTTTTTCCTTGCTCATTTACACTTGTTTGATACATAGCACTAATTGCGTTTGCGAAAGAACCATTTGGATCTAAAAGTGGTAAGAATTGATTATAAATAAAACTCTCAAAAGTATTAGTTATACCTACACAATATGCTAAACAAATTGGGAAAATTGCAAAGAAATAAAGCACAGAAATAAAAATACTTACTTTTCTACCAAAATACTCTTCAGCCGCATGAGTAATATCTTTATCATTACCATTTGCTTGACATACAAAACGACTTAAGGCTCTATGGCTTAAATACACCATTGGAAAAATAATCAAAGCCATTACAACAACTGGCCAAAAACCACCAACACCTGCTTTAATAGGTAAAAATAAAATCCCAGCACCAACTGCAGTCCCAAAAAGAGAAAGCATCCAACGCGTATCAAAAGAATTCCACTTAAGATTATCCACATTTTCTCCTTGTATAAAATAATAAAAAAAGCTTTTACCTAAAAACTTTTTGTATTATTTTACAAATATGCTCTTGAGTAGTTTGGCGTGATTTTTTCCCTTTCATTTAAAGCAACTGCGGCTTCATTTGCAAAATTTGGATTTCTTAATAATTTTCTACCATAACAAACTAAATCACACACCTCACCCAAAAGCAAAGCCTCACCTTCGCTAGCACTATTTATAAGACCCACGCAAGATATAGGAATTTTAACAACTTCTTTTAAAGCCTTAGCATAAGGAGCTTGGTAAAGTGGTGCTATATTTGGCACTAAAGAAGGTTTGTTGATATTTCCTCCTGCTGAAATATCTAACATATCAACGCCTAAATTTTCTAAAATCAAGGCAAGTTTTTTACTATCTTCCAAATTCCAACCACCCTCTTGCCACTCTGTAGCTGAAATTCTTACAAATAAAGTAATATCAACTTCTTTTTTTATACGCTTAATGATATCACACAAAAGACGCGCTCTATTTTCAAAACTACCACCATATTCATCATCTCTTTGATTTGATAAAGGAGATAAAAATGAACTAAGCAAATACCCATGAGCACTATGAAGCTCTATCGCATCATAGCCTGCTTCTTTAGCTCTTTTAGCACTTTGGATAAATTCTTGTTCAATTTGTAAAATTTCATCTTTACTTAAAACATGAAGTTTAGAAAATTTTTCACTAAAAGCGATATTACTTGGGGCTTTTGATATAGCTTGTTTGCATGAATTTTTACGACCACTATGATTTAGTTGGATAGCAACTTTAGCACCAAAATGATGACAAAGATCGACAAGCTCCTTATGTCCTCGAATTTGAAAATCTCCCCAAAGGCCTATATCATTATCAGCAATTTTTGCATTTTCACTAATCGCACAAGCTTGAACTATGATAAGCCCAACACCACCCAAAGCTCTAGCTCCATAATGTATCAAGTGAAATTGATTAATCTTACCATCTAAAACTTGTGTTTCATACATATCCATAGGAGGCATTACGATGCGATTTTTTACATAAAAATTTCCAATCTTTAGCTCACTTAAAAGTAAAGACATAATACCCCTTAAAATATTTTTTATATTACTATAATAGAAAAAAATTAATTTTTCTTAAAACATAGAGTATTTTAGACCAATATTATAATTTTTAATAGATTATTATTAAAAAAATAGTTTTTAATTATATTTTTTCATTATTAAAACTACAAAACACAATCTAATCAAATAAGCTTTTCTCAAAACACTTTAACATAAAGCTTTTGCGGTGTAAGGGCGAATAACCAAATACTTTAATCTTTTCTATATGAGCTTTTGTACCATAACCTTTGTGTTTATCAAAATCATAATTATTATATATTTTAGAAAAATAACACATTTTTTGATCACGACTTACCTTAGCTAATATACTAGCGGCTGAAACTTCTTGCACTTTCATATCAGCTTTAATCATAGTATTAATACCCAAAACACCATAATTTAAATTTCCATCATATAAAACCTCATCTTGGTTAAAATGTTTTTTTATTATCTTTAAGCCCAAATTTAAACACTGACTAAGTCCTAAAATATCAATTTGCAAAGGTGAAAAAGCAAGGATTAAAAAATTTGAATTAGAAAGAATTTGCTCATATAATTCTTCTCTTTTTTTTGCACTTAATTTTTTAGAATCAGCTAAACCATCAATATTTTTTAAAAGCTTGCAAGCTGCCAAGTGCATATCTCCAGCTAAAGCTCCACGCCCAGCCTCATCTACTCCAACTAAAGCCATTATTTTTCCTTTATAATAGTATATTTTTCTACTAAATTTTCTAAAGAATAATTTATATTGGCAGGTGAGCTTGAAGGAAGTTCAAAAAATTCTTGCTCAGGATAAAATTTAGCAAAATATTTACTTGCAACTTTACCTAATACACAAATTTTTTCTATATTTGCCTTATCTAAAATAATACTTATATCATTTGCTTTGGCATAAGAAATAGTTTTATCATCTGAATTTTTTATCTTACAACTTGCTATAACATCCCAAAGTGCTATATGATTTACTTTCAAAAAAGCTTTTTGAACTTGTACTGTTTTTAACTCACACTCAAATAATATTTCAAAGATACGCCAAAAGCGATTTTTACTATGTTGATAATAAAAATTTTCTTCTCTTGATTTAATAGATGGAAAAGAACCTAGTATCAAAACTTTTGAGTTTTCATCAAAAAAAGGTTCAAAAGGATGACTTAGAATTTGCATATTAGGCCTTGATAAAAATAAAATATTTTATCATTTTTATCAAGATTTTTAAAATTATCCTAAAAATTCTCGTTTGAAGTATTCTTTTGGAGCTTTACACAAAGGACAGGCATTTGGTGCTTTTTTACCACGGTGTATATGCCCACAAACTTCACAAACCCATAATTCTTCTACATCTGAATTAAAGAAGTCTTCCTCTTCAAGCATTTTTTTAAGCGCTAAATACTCTCTTTCGTGTTCTATCTCTACCTTACCTATGGCAGTAAATAATCTTGCTATATTTTTCTTGCCTTCATCTTCTGCAATTTGTGCAAAATTTGGATACATGGTAGTATGCTCGTAATTTTCACCCTCTGCTGCACAGATTAAATTTTTAGCAGTTTCTTCTAAAGCTTTACCATCTACTAATTCATGATAAGCTTTAAACTCAGCTCTTGCATGCCATTTTTCATTTTCTGCAGCTTCTCTAAAATGCTTTGCAATAGCATGCCAACCTTCTTCTTGAGCAATATCTGCAAATAAATCATATTTGTTTCTTGCCATAGATTCACCTGCGAAAGCTTTCATCAAATTTATGGCTGTTAAATCTTTAGTAATGCACTCCATTTCTTGACCACAGCAACTAAGCTTTCCACCACCTACATTTTGCACTTCTACTTCATTGCCGCATTTTTGGCATTTATAGCTTTCATATTGTCTCATTTAATATCCTTGTGATTAATTTAAGTAAGATTTTGATTGAAAAACTCACCCAAATGTTATTGTAGCATTTGGGCGCTAAAAGATTTTAGTATTTTAAGAAATATTCTTGAATTTTCTTAGGATCACTTGTTTTAGTTAAAGCAAGCATTAATAATACTCTAGCTTTTTGAGGACTCATATCACCTGTATCAATAAAACCAAGTTTTGCATCAGCATCACTTACTGCAACTCTACCAGCTACTACGCGTGAACTTACCGCTACATTAAGACCTTTTTTAAGCAATTCTTTTAATACATCTTTTTGATAATCATGAATACTGCCAGCACCTGTTCCAGCTACAACTATACCTTTAGTTCCATTTTCAAACAAAGCTTTTGCTGCAACACCGCTACCATCATTTGCATAACTATAAAGAATATCTACTTTTGGTAATTCTTTTAGCTTGCTAACATCAAATGGAGATTTTTTGGTGTGTAATTTTGTATTAGTATTGTAGAAGAATGCTTTTCCATCTACTATATAACCCACATCACCCATATCCGGTGAACTAAATGCATTTACATTTAAACTATGAGTTTTCATAACGCCTCTAGCGCTTTGAATTCTATCATTCATAGCCACCATTACACCTTTATTTTTTGCTTGTGGATCTGCTGCTAACGCTACAGCATTGTAAAGATTTTTAGGACCATCTGCACTAATTGCAGTTGATGGGCGCATTGCACCAACTAAAACAACAGGTTTATCGCTTTTTACGGTTAAATTTAGGAAATATGCAGTTTCTTCCATGGTATCAGTACCATGAGTAATCACAACTCCATCTACATCAGATTTTAAAAGCCTATTGACTTCTTTAGCAAGTTTTAGCCAAATTTCATTTGTCATATCTTTACTATCAATATTTGCAATTTGATCCCCGCTAATTACTGCTAAATCTTGAATTTGAGGCACTGCTTTAATCAAAGCATCAACCCCTAAAACACCCGCTGTATAACCTGTTGTAGCTACCGAACTATCAATCGAGCCTGCAATAGTTCCACCTGTAGCTAAAATTGCAACTTTTGGTTTTGCTTCCAAAATTCCTGCTCCTAAACTTAGTGCCATAGCTGCGCACATTAACATTTTTTTCATGTTAGTCCTTTCATTAGAAATGATAAAAATTATAATGCAACTATGTTTAAATAAAAATAAATTATTAATATAAAAAATACTTTAGTAAATATTCATTAATTAAAGCCATAAATTTGCAATTTTTTTTAGTTTTTCCACATCGCTTGAAGCATAAAATTGAATGTTAGCTTCTTCTTGGATTGATGTTAAGTTAAATTCTTGTTGCAATTGCAAAGCTATAGCCTCGCCTGAATGAATAAGTTTTGTATTTTTGCCAAAATACTCTTCCAAAGAATGGGCGATTAAAGGAAAATGCGTGCATGCTAAGATTAGAGCATTAGGATGAAATTTAAGCTTATTAAAATAATACTCAAAAGCAGCTTTTAAAAAATCTCCTTGAAAAATCCCTTCTTCAACCATAGGTACAAAAAGCCCAGTTGCTTTTTCTTCCACTTTTAAAAAACCTTCTTTGATTAAAGCTTGCTTATAAGCGTGAGAATCCACGGTAGCTTGTGTTGCAATGACTAATATATTAGAGTTTTTATCTTCTAAAGAGTTTTTAACCGCTAAAACCCCTGCTTCTATAACTCCAAGAACTGGAAATGGTGCATTTGCTTTTAGAATTTCTAAAGCATGCGCGCTAACTGTATTACACGCAATAATAAGCATATCGACTTTTTTTTCTTTGAAAAACTCTAAAGCTTCTAGGGAAAATTTAATGATAGTTTTTTTATCTTTAACCCCATAAGGTACCCTTGCGGTATCTCCATAGTAAATATATTCTTTAAAAAGTTTTGCTTGAAGTAAAGATTTTAAAACACTAAGCCCACCTACACCGCTATCAAAAACGCCTAGTCTCATCAAAATCCTTAAAAAGAGAAGAAAGTAGAAAATCTACTTTCTTATAAGCCTACTGCACTTAAGGTTTGGTATTTATTCATATAAATTTGAGCTTCGATTTTTCTCATTGTATCAAGCGCTACTTGAACTACGATCAAAACAGAAGTTCCACCAAAATAAAAAGGCACACCAAACAACTTCACAATAAGCCATGGTAATGTAGCTACAAGCCCTAAATAAATAGAACCTGACAAGGTAAGTCTTGATGCTACTTCATTAAGATAATTTGCAGTTCCTTCACCTGGTCTAATACCTGGTATGAAACCGCCTTGTCTTTTAAGATTTTCAGCTATATCTTTTGCATTAAATACAATTGATGCATAAAAATACGCAAAGAAAATAACAAGTAAGAAAGTTAAAAAATGAAAGAAAAATCCATTTGGATTTAAAAAGTCATAAATTTTTAACACATACTCATTTGTACTTGTTTGCAAAATAGTGCTTGGAAACATCAAAATCGCACTTGCAAAAATAGGAGGAATTACTCCACTTAAATTTATTTTAATAGGTATGTAATTCATAATGCGTTTGTTTTGATTTTGCATGATTACTTTTCTTGAGTAAGAAATAGGAATTCTTCTTTCTCCAAGCTCTACTACTATAATAGCCCAAATAGTAAGTAAAATTACAACTAAAATAGCAATGATAGTCAAGAAATTCATCTCACCTGTATTTACCAAATTTACTGTTCCACTAATTGCACCTGGAATTGTAGAAACAATACCGCCAAAGATGATCAAAGAAATACCATTTCCTATACCGCGTTGAGTGATTTGCTCACCTATCCACATTAAAAGCATGGTACCTGCAAGCATAGAAATAGCAGAAAGTGCAATAAAAGTATTCATATCAATCATAATAGCTGACTGACCTGCTTTCCCATGAAGACTTTGCAAGCCTATAGAAACGCCTATACTTTGTATCAAAGTGATAGCTATAGTAGCATAACGGATAATTTGCATATATTTTTGCATACCATCGCGTTCTTTTTTCATCTTTCCTATGTTAGGAAAAGTTGCCGCTAAAAGCTCCATAATAATCGAAGCAGTAATATAAGGCATAATGCCTAGAGAGATGATGCTAAGTCTTTCAGCAGCACCCCCACTAAACATATTAAACAAGCCTAATGCATTAGATGCATTAGAATCAAAAAATTCCTTGATAACACTGACATTAACCCCCGGAACTGGAACATAAGCTAATATTCTATAAGCAAATAAAAAAGCTAATGTTATGAGAATTTTATTTGTCAATGCTTTATTCATTATTTTTGTCCGCTAAAAGTGATCTTCTCGTCTTTAATTTTACTAGCAAGATCTTTAGCACTTGCTCCAATAAGCTTAACTTTATTTACATTTTTTGAAAGCTTATGAATGCTATTGATTGTTTCAAATGTAATTTCGCTAAGCTCTTTGATTGCTGTGATTTTTTCAACATTAATCACATAAGGTTTTTCAAATTTAGAAGTAAAACCTACTTTTGGTAAGCGTCTTTGAAGTGGTTGTTGACCCCCTTCAAAACCTCTTTTTTCGTTATAACCTTTTCTAGCAGTTTGGCCTTTTCCACCTTTAGTGGAAGTTTTTCCCATACCACTACCTTGACCACGGCCTATTCTTTTGGTTTTATGTGTTGAACCTGGTGCTTTTGTTAAATTCATTGATTATCCTTTAAGCATTGTAAGTGCTTTGATAGTAGCACGCACAACATTTGCTGAATTATTTGAACCTAAAGACTTAGTTAAAATGTCTTTAATACCTGCAAGTTCCACGATAGGACGTGTTGAACCACCTGCAATAACCCCTGTACCTTCGCTTGCTGGTTTAAGTAAGATTCTACTTGCGTTGTATTTTACTTCTACATCATGAGGTATAGTTGAACCTTTTGTTTTAACTTCAACAATGTTTTTAAAAGCATCATCAACTGCTTTTCTGATAGCATCTGGAACTTCTTTAGCTTTTCCATAGCCCACACCAACTAAACCTTTTCTATTTCCAACGATAACTAAAGCAGTAAATCTAAATCTTCTACCACCTTTAACAACCTTAGTAACCCTGCCGATATCGACGATTACTTCTTCAAATTCTTCTCTATTATATTTTTCCATCGATCTTCCTTTTGGGTTATAGTTTGATTCCGTTTTCTCTTAGTGCTTCAGCTAATGCTGCAATAACACCATGGTATAAATAACCATTTCTATCAAACACTGCTTCTTCTATGTTTTTAGCTTTTAAAACTTTTGCAAATTCAGCTGCTATTTTTTTAGCACCTTCTTTATTTGCTTTAACACCAATTTTTCTTCCATCTACTGCTGCTAAAGTTACTGCTTTAACATCATCGATAGCTTGGATATATAAAGTTCTGTTTGATTTAAAAACAGAAACTCTTGGAAGAGCTTGTGTTCCTGAAATTTTTGCTCTAATTCTTTTTTTTCTTTTAATTCTTAAAGATATTTTTCTTTTTAATACATTTGCTCTCATATTCTATCCTTACTTCTTAGATGTCTTACCAGCTTTGCGGATAATACGCTCATCTGAATATTTAACACCTTTTCCTTTGTAAGGCTCAGGTGGTCTAAATTCACGAATTTGAGCAGCAACTTGACCTACCACTTGTTTATCACTACCTTTGATAATAACATTATTTTTATCAACGGTAATTTCTATGCCTTCTGGAATAGCATAGTTGATAGGATGAGAAAAACCTAAAGCAAGTTCAAGAACTTTACCTTTTAATGCAGCTTTATAACCAACACCATTGATTTCTAAAGTTTTGCTAAAACCATCAGTTAAACCGATGATGATGTTTTGAGCTAAAGCTCTATAAGTTCCCCAATAAGCTCTACTTTGTCTATCTTCACCTTTAGGAGAGAAAAGAATTTGTGCTTCTTTAATCTCAACATTAACATTTGCTTTTGTATCAAGCTCTTTTGCTAAATTTCCTTTTTTGAATTTTAGCAAGTTACCTTCTAATTTTACTTCTACTCCACTTGGAATAGCAACTGGTTGTTTACCTATACGAGACATTCATTTTTCCTTTTTACTTGTCTACGATATGACTACTTTATAAGAATGGATACCGAATACCATAAAAAGTAGAAACTCTTACCAAATAGTACATAAAACTTCGCCGCCAACGCCTGCTTTATAAGCTTCGTCGTTAGCTAAAACACCTTTTGAAGTGCTTACTACGATAGTACCATAACCGTTTTTAAATCTTTTGATCTCATCTTTGCCTTTATAAACACGACGACCAGGTTTAGAAATACGCTTAACTTCATTAATTACGCTTTTGCCTTTTTCATCATATTTTAAAACTACATTGATGAATTTCTTTTTATCCTCTTCAATAACATTAAAGCTTTCAATATAGCCTTTAGCTTGGAAAATTCCAAGTAAAGCTTCGATAACTTTAGAATGCAAAAGTTGAGTAGTCTCTAATCTTCTCATCCCTGCATTTCTAATTCTTGTTAGTGAATCTGAAATTAAATCATTTATCATGGTTCTTTCCTCTTACCAACTTGCTTTTTTAAGACCAGGAATTAAACCTTCATTTGCCATTTTTCTTAAGCAAACTCTACAAATTCCAAAATCTCTATAAACTGAATGTGGTCTTCCACAAATTTGGCATCTAGTATACCCTCTAACGCTAAATTTAGGTTTGCGGGCAGCTTTTGCAATCATTGATTTTTTAGCCATATTACTTTCCTTTTGCAAATGGCACGCCAAATAATTCTAATAATTTTTGTGCCTCTTTATCTGATTTTGCTGTTGTAACGATAGAAATGTTCATACCATGAGTTCTTAAGATTTTATCATATTCAACTTCTGGGAACATTAACTGCTCATCTAAACCAAAGTTATAGTTTCCTCTTCCATCAAAACCATCTCTTGGAAGACCTCTAAAGTCTTTAACACGAGGAAGAGCTATAGTAATAAGCTTATCTAAGAAAGCATACATATTGTCTTTTCTTAATGTTACCATTACACCTACTGGGAAGCCTTCTCTTACTTTAAAACCAGCAACTGATTTTTTAGCTTTTGTGATAACTGCTTTTTGCCCAGCGATCAATGAAATAGTATCTGCAACATTTTGTAATACTTTTTGATCTTTTGCTAATTCCCCAGCACCTACACTGATTACAACTTTTTCAATAAAAGGAACAAGCATAGGATTTTTAATATCAAATTCTTTAACTAAAGCAGGTTTGATATTTTGAGTGTATTTTTCTTTCAATCTCATCATCTTATTCTCCTGCCTTTGCTACATTTGAAATATCCATTGGCATTTCTTTATTGATAAAACCGCCATTTGGATTTTTATCACTTGGCTTAACAGCTTTTTTAGCGATTTTACAACCTTCAACAATTACTTTATTTGTCTTAGGAAATACTGCTAAAACTTTACCTGTTTTGCCTTTGTCATCGCCTGCGATAACTTTTACCATATCATTCTTTTTAATTTTTAATTTCATTACAACACCTCCGGTGCTAGTGAAACAATTTTCATAAAGCCACCATATCTTACTTCACGACCTACTGGTCCAAAAATACGTGTTCCGATAGGCTCTCTTTTAGCATCAAGAATAACTGCTGCATTTTCATCAAAACGAATTAAAGAACCATTGTCTCTATGAATTTCTTTTTTAGTTCTAACGATAACTGCTTTTACCACTTGACCTTTTTTAACTTTACCATTTGGTAGAGCTTTTTTTACAGATGCAACGATTACATCACCAACAGTAGCGTATCTTCTTTTGCTACCACCTAAAACCTTAATACACATTAATTCTTTTGCACCGCTATTATCAGCAACTGCAAGCCTAGTAAAACTTTGAATCATTACTCAACTCCTGCTGATACTATAGTTTTTAAGCGAAATGATTTTCTCTTAGAAAGTGGTCTACATTCAATAGCAACTACAGTATTTCCCACTTTAAGTTCATTTCTTTCATCATGAATTAAATATTTTTTAAAGCGTTTTACGATTTTTCTGTATTTTGGGTGAACCACTTTTCTTTCAACCAAAATTGTTGCTGTTTTATCTCCAGCAATTTGAACAACAACGCCTTGAATTTCTCTTTTAAATGCCATTTTCTATCCTTATTTTAAAGCGCTAATTGCAGTATTGATTCTAGCGATGTCTTTTTTAACTTCGCTAATCTCTTTAGGATTAGTTAGCTGCATTGTTTTTAGCTTTTGTCTTAAAGTAAATAAAAGCACCTTTTTTTCTTTTAGCATTGTTGCAAGCTCACCTGCTGTTTTATCTTTAATCTCAGTATATTTCATTTTGGCTCTCTCTTGTAACAAACTTAGTTTTAAATGGCAATTTATGCATCGCTAAAGTTAAAGCTTGTCTTGCCATTTCTTCATTAACCCCTGCCATTTCATAAATAATACGACCTGGTTTAATGTTCATTACCCATTCCTCAACTGCACCTTTACCTTTACCCATACGAGTTTCTAAAGGTTTTTTAGTTAGAGGTTTATCTGGGAAAACTCTAATCCAAGTTTTACCTTGTCTTTTTACAAAACGAGTTAAAGCAATACGAGCTGCTTCGATTTGGCGTGAATTGATACGGCCAGCTTCAGTTGCTTTTAGGGCAAAATCACCAAAAGTAAATTCAGTCCCTCTGTTGGCATAACCTCTGTTACGCCCTTTCATCATTTTACGATATTTTGTTCTTTTTGGCATTAACATGATTATTTACCTCTTCTTGCTCTTCTAGTTTTTTTAGCTGGAGCGTTTTCTTCGGTTTTTTCAGGTTGAACACCCTTTTGTAAAACTTCACCTTTGAAGATCCACACTTTAATACCTATATTTCCATAAGTAGTATGTGCTTCTGCAAAACCGTAATCGATTTTTGCTCTTAAAGTGTGAAGTGGAACACGACCTTCTAGGTACCATTCAGTTCTTGCCATTTCAGCACCACCTAAACGGCCTGAAACTGAAACTTTAATCCCTTTAGCACCTGCTTTTTGCGCTCCTTGAATTACTTTTTTCATTGCTCTTCTAAAAGCAATTCTTTTTTCAAGTTGAGTAGCAACACTTTCAGCTGCAAGCTGAGCTGAAGCACCTGCTTTTCTTTCTTCTTTGATATTGATATTAACTTCTTTTTTGATTAAATCTTGAAGTTCTTTTCTTAAAATATCAACATCACTACCTTTTTTACCAATAATAATCCCTGGTCTTGCAGCTACAACAGTTACTCTTAATTTTTTCGCTGTTCTTTCTACAAGAATTTGGCTAATTCCTGCATAATAAAGTTTTCTTTTTAAAAATGTTCTGATTTTATAATCTTCACCAATATTTTCTGCTAAATTAGCTTTTGTAGGAAACCATCTTGATTCCCAATTTCTATTAATTCCTAGTCTTAAACCAATCGGATTTACTTTTTGTCCCATATTAGCTTTCCTTTTTCACTGATGCTTTTTTAGCTTTTGTAGTTTTTTCAGCACTTGCTTCTACTTTACTAACTTCTACCAAAATGTGTGAAGTTGGCTTTCTAATACGACTAGCACTTCCTCTAGCTCTTGGTCTAAATCTTTTTAAAACCGCACCAGCATCAACACGACAACTTGAAACAACAACTTCATTTGCTTCAAATCCGCCATTTGCTACAGCACTTGAAATAGCATTTGCTATAAATTTAGCACCTTTATTTGGCATAAATTTCAAACTAGCTAATGCAAGCTCTGCATTCATACCTTGAACTTCTCTAGCAATCAATCTCGCTTTAGTTGGAGATAATCTTATGAATTTAATTAACGCTCTACTCATAAATCTCCCTTACTTACCTATTTTTTTCTGAACAGAGCCCTTATGACCCTTAAATGTTCTAGTAGGTGCAAATTCACCTAATTTGTAACCGATATGATTTTCAGTAATATATACTGGGATAAAGCTTTTTCCATTATGAACATTAAAAGTTAAACCTATCATATCAGGTATAATAGTGCTGCGTCTTGACCAAGTTTTAATTGGCTTACCATCGTTAGCTTTTTTAGCAGCGATGACTTTTTTCATTACATGGTCATCAACAAAAGGACCTTTTTTTAGTGACCTAGCCATCTTACTTTCCTTTTCTTCTTGAAATTATTAGCTTATCGCTAGCTTTTTTACGGCGAGTTTTAGCACCTTTAGTTGGTTTACCCCATGGAGTAACTGGATGACGGCCTGAATTTTTCTTACCTTCACCCCCACCGTGCGGGTGATCAACTGGGTTCATCGCAGAACCTCTTGTTTGAGGACGAATACCTCTATGGCGGTTTCTTCCTGCTTTACCGATAGTCACATTTGACCATTCTTCATTACCAACTTCACCGATACTTGCCATACATTCAGCTAAAACTTGTCTCATTTCACCACTTGCAAGTCTTAAGATAACATATTTTTCTTCTTTACCCATTAATTGAGCATAAGCACCCGCTGAACGGATCATTTGTCCACCTTTGCCCGGTTTTAACTCGATATTGTGTACAATAGTACCCACTGGGATGTTTCTTAATTTCATAGCATTACCTGGTTTAATGTCAAGTCCGCTTTCAGCAGCGCAAATAACATCACCAACGCTTAAACCTTTTGGTTGTAAGATGTATCTTTTTTCACCATCTCTATAAGAGATTAATGCAATACGACAATTTCTGTATGGATCATACTCGATTGCTTCAACTTTACCTTCAATACCAAATTTTCTTCTTTTAAAATCTATAATTCTGTAAAGTTTTTTAGCACCTGCTTCTTTATGACGGCTTGTGATTCTACCATTATTGTTACGACCTGCATGAGCTGGAAGTTTTACAAGTAATGAACGCACACTAGCTTTTGCTGTGATATCATCAGAGCTTACACCTGTGATGTATCTTCTACTTGGAGTATATGGTTTATAAGTTTTAATTGCCATCTTATGCCTCCGAACTTTCTAAGCTCACACCTTCTGGTAGCTTAACATAGAATTTTTTAAAGCTATTTCTTTGACCTTCACGACCTCTAAAACGCTTTACTTTTCCATCCATTTTTAAAGAATTAATTCTTACTGGAGTTACACCAAAATATTCTCTTAAAACTTCTTTTAAACCATTTTTAGTCATTTTTGGAGAAGTTTGAATAACTACAACACCTTGCTCTTGAAGGTTTAAGCTTTTTTCAGTGTAAAGTATTGTTTTTATATCAGTAATATCTGCCATTTTAACCCTCTTTTACGATAGATTCAAGCGCTGCTTTTTCAATGATAACAGCATTAAATACAGATACTAAATAAGCATTTACTTCGCTAATATCAACTACATAGCAATTTGCTAAGTTTCTAAAAGCAAGAAGTGTTTTTTCATCTAGTAAATCTTTTACAATTAAAGCATCTTTTAAACCAAGCTTTTTAATAACTGCATTTGCATCTTTTGTTTTACCGCTTTCAATGCTTAAACTATCTACTGAGAATAATGCATTGTTTTGTGCTTTATCAGCCAATGCTCTTTCAAGCGCTAAGCGTTTTTGTTTTTTATTAACTTTTTGGAAATAATTACGATTGTTTGTAGGGCCAAATGCTACAGCACCACCAACCCAAACATTCGTTCTTGTTGAACCTGCTCTTGCACCACCACGACCTTTTTGTCTCCATGGTTTTTTACCACCACCGCTTACATCGCTTCTACCTTTAGTATGAGCTGTGTTTGCTCTAAGGCTAGCAAGATAAGATTTTACATATAAATAAAGGTTGTGAGGATTAACTTCTGCATATTTTGCTGGAAGATCGAGTTCACTAGCTTTTTCAAATTTATCATTTAAAACAGTTACTTTACTCATTTTGCAATCCTTATTTTACCCATAGCACCATTAAATCCTGGTACCGCACCTTTTACTACTAAGATGCCATTTTCTTCATCAAATGAAACTACTTCATTTTTAACAGTAACTTTTACATTACCATAATGACCTGCCATTTTCATACCTGGTTGAACACGACCTGGCCATTCGCGGTTACCGATTGATCCGTGGCGTCTGTGGAATCTTGAACCGTGACTTGCAGGACCTCCGGCAAATCCGTGTCTTTTAACAACCCCACTATAACCTCTACCTTTAGAATTAAAGCTTACTTTTAAGATAGAAGCTTCTTTTAAAGGATTAAGATCAATATCACCTGCTTCTGTGTTTGCTACTTCTAAAGAAGCAAATCTATTATATTCAGCTGAAAGATTGTATTTTTTTTGCTGACCCGCAATGCATTTATTATTTGCTTTGCCTTTTACATAAGCAACCAAAGCTTTTCCATTTTCTACTTCACATACTTTAGTTTGAACAAGTTTAAGTAAGGTTACAGGAATGCTTGGTGTGCTGATTGTTCTACTCATACCAATTTTTTCTACAATGTATTCCATATTCTATCCTTATTTACCCATAGCTCTTACTTCAACATTGACCTCTGGAGCCAAGTCAAGCTTAGTGAGTGAATCTACTGTATCTGGAGTAGCTGCTACAATATCAAGCATACGAGCATGAATTCTCATCTCAAATTGTTCGCGTGAATCTTTATTGATGTGTGGAGATTTCAAAACTGTGTATCTTTTGATTTTTGTAGGCATTGGCACTGGACCTCTGATGTCAGCACCTGTTCTTTTAACAGCTTCTACAATTGCTGCAACTGTGCGATCTAGAACTCTGTGGTCATAAGCTTTTAGCTTAAGCCTGATTCTTTCCATATTTTTTCCTTTGTAAAGAACTCGTTAGACCCATAAGAATCTAACCACCATATAAAATGATGTTGAGATTATATAAAAAGAGCCTTTGCTATGTCAAGAAATTTATACATTTTTTTTAATTATTTTCCTTTTAAAAAGGATAAAAATTAAATTTTATAAAATTTACAAGATTTTTTATACATTAAGAAAATCTAAGAAAAAATATAGTATGATTTCAAAATCTAAAGGGGCATTAGCTCAGCTGGGAGAGCACAACGCTGGCAGCGTTGGGGTCAGCGGTTCGAACCCGCTATGCTCCACCATTAATTGCAAAGAAATTTATGAAATCACTACAATTTTTTTACGATAATTACCCAAAATTTCAAAAATTTGATGAAAGAAAAATTCAAATTCAAACCCATAAAAACATCATTATAAAAGGTGGTTTTGCAAGTGGTAAGAAAAATTTAATTTTAAATTTTTTATCTTTGTACAAAAGTGAAAATATACTTTTTATCGATTGTGATGATTTGAAATTTCAAGCAAGTGCTTTGGTAAATTTAAATTCGTTTTTAACCTATAATCCACAGATTAAATTTTTAGCACTTTGCAACTTTGCTCATAATTTTGACTTTGCCAGTTTAAAACACCTTAATTTGCAAATCATAATAAGCGTTTGTGATAGCAATTTTCATTTAGATTATTTTGAAGAACTTCATTTAGATTATTTAGACTTTGAAGAATTTTTAAGCTTAAACAAAAAATATGCTGACACTAAAACCATGGTAAGTTATTTTTTACATACAGGACGCAATGTGATTTTAAATCACAACTTTAACACAAACTCATCATACTTAAGAAGTTTTTACACTCCATTAGAGCTTACCATACTCAAACAAATTGCCTTAGAACTCGGGAATGAATTTAGCGTTAATGAGCTATTAAAAACACTAAAAAATACTATAAAAATTTCCAAAGATACCTTATATAAAAGCATAGAAAAACTAGAATCAAACTACACTTTGTATTTTGTAAAAAATCTTGAAAAAAATTTAAAAAAAGTATATTTTTGGGACTTTTCACTAAAAAATTCTCTAAGCATACAAAAAGACTTTAGTGCTTTGTTTGAAAATTTGATTTTAAGCGAGTTGTTTAAATTTGAACAAGAAATTTTTTATACCAAATATTTTGATTTTTACTTACCAAGTCTTAAAAATGCATTTTTATGCTCGCCCTTTAAAGATAAAGATTTACTTAGTTTAAAAGTCAAAAAAATACTTAGTAAAAACCAACTTGCACTTTCGACTATTTATATCATCACGCTTTCGCAAAGAGATGAATTTTTCATAGAAGGGGCGCGTGTGATGATTTTACCTTTTGATGAGTGGGCTTTAGGAAATTAATCTAACTCATCAAGCTTATGTTGATTTATGATAGAAATAATAAGCTTGGTATAATTACTTTTAATCTCTGAATATTTTTCCAAATGACTTGCCGCTTCTTTGCCATCAAGTTTTTCATTTTGATTTATAGCATCCCACCGCCAAGCTCTAAATTCCTTATAAGCATCATGACGATTTAAATTTAGCAAGTATGAATCCACGCTTTCTTGCAAGGTATCAAATATACGAATTTTATGAGTTTTACCTTCACTTCTTTCTTTTGGAATCAAACCTTTCTCGCCCCAAGTCCATTCTCCAAATAAATTATTTGCTTCTTTAGCAAAACGACTTGTACCAGTTGCGCTTTCAATAATTGCTTGAGCTATGGCTAAAGATTTTGGAACTTTTTGGATACGCAGTTGGTATTCCTTGTGATCGTATAAATTTTTAACGCGATATTTTTCTTTTAAAAACCATAGTTTTTGCACAGCATTAGAATTTAGTTTTCTAAAATTACTCTTTAAAGCTTCCTCAAAAAAAATATCTATAAATTCTTTTTCATTTTCAATTTCTTTGAAAGAAACATCTAACAAAGCATTGATTTTTTTGATAAAAACTTCACGCTTTTCTTTTATACTTAAAGCATAATAATATTTATCAAAACCTGCTATAAATTCAGCTTTTAAAAATAAAAAACTACTAAGTAAAATTATAATCAGCTTCAAAACAGCACTTTACCTTTCCTCTGAAAAATATTTGATCATCCTCTAATCTAAAATATAAATTTTCTTTGCTTTTTGGTTTTACTAAAATATCATCTTTAACTTTTTGATTTAAATAAGCAAGATAAAAACAAGCTCCCATACCTGTACCACAAGCTAAAGTCTCATCTTCTACCCCGCGTTCATAGGTTCTAACTCTTATAAATTCTTCATTTTCTATTTTAGCAAAATTAACATTTGCATTATATTTTTTACGCACTTCTTTGCATAAATTTACATCAAATTCATTTAAATCATCAACAAAAGTCACCATATGTGGCACACCTGTATTACATCCTTGCCAAATTCTATCTTTATGTTTAAAAGCTTCTTTAATATCCTTCACTCCACTTAATTTAATCTCTACCATGTCATCATCAACAAATGATTTTATAAGTCCTGCTCCGGTTAAAAAATTTAAATATTGTGATTTTTTTAGATAATGATGAGCAAAATGAGCTGCTGCACGCGATCCATTACCACACATATTTGCTTTACTACCATCGCAATTATAAAATTCCCATTCAAAATCATATCTATCATGAGGCACAACTACTATAAGTCCATCAGCACCTATGCCCTCATAACGATTACAAAGAATTCTAGCTAACTCGCTACGATCTTTTTTTTCACCATCTGCAAATACTACAAAATCATTTCCGCTTGCACAATATTTATAAAATTTCATTTTTAACCTTTAAAGTATGTTTTAAAAAATTTAGCACATTTTCTTCAAATTTTTCATAACTTGAAATATTTTTTATCACAAAATCTGCTTTTTTTAGTTTTTCTTCTATATCAAGTTGCAAATTAATTCTTTTTAAGGCTTCATTTTCATCTAAATTATCTCTTTGCATTAATCTTTTTAATAAAATTTCTTTTGGAGCATAAATCAATATACTTTTTCCTAGATCTTGATAATGATTATTTTCAAAAAATAAAGGCAATTCTATAAAAAAAGCCTTGTTTTTTTTATCTAAAATTAGTGCTTTTTGTAAAATTTCTTCTTTGATTTTAGGATGTAAAAAACCTTCTAACTTTTTTTTGGCGTTTAAATCATTAAATACAATAGCACCAAGCTTTTTTCTATCTATTTTTCCTGCTATAAGTAAATCATCATTATCAAAAAGCTTAGCTATAGAATTAGCATTTTCATTTAAAAGCTCATGAGCTATCACATCTGCACTTAAAGTATCAAAACCCAAATTTTGAACTATTTTTATAAAGCTTGACTTTCCACCTGCTATACTTGAAGTCACAAAATAAGCATTTTGCATAATTTAACCTTAAAATATTTTTAGTTAAAATACCTTTTAAATTCTTAAAGGAAGATAAATGAATATAAGCTATGAAGATGCGGGCGTAAGTATAGACAATGGTAATACTTTTGTAGAAGCAATTAAGCCTTTAGTAAAAGAAACTTTTAATGAAAATGTTTTAGGTGGCATAGGTTCTTTTTCAGGCGCTTTTGCCATGCCAAGTGGTTTTAAAAATCCTGTTATGCTAGCAGCAACAGATGGGGTAGGCACAAAGTTGCGTCTTGCTATTGATAGTCAAAAATTTGACACAATAGGCGAAGATTTAGTAGCAATGTGTGTGAATGATTTAATTTGCAATTTTGCTACGCCTTTGTTTTTTCTAGACTATTATGCAAGTGCAAAGTTAGATGTAGAAGTAGCTAAAAAGGTTGTAGCAGGGATTACTAATGGTTGTAAAAAAGCAAATTGTGCCTTAATAGGCGGAGAAACTGCTGAAATGCCTGGAATGTATCATAACAATGACTTTGACTTAGCAGGTTTTTCAGTGGGCATGGCTGAAAAAGATGAAATAGATAGAAGAAATTTTGTAAAAAATGGAGATATTTTACTAGCTTTGCCTAGTAGTGGGCTTCATTCTAATGGATATTCTTTAGCTAGAAAAGTATTATTTGAAGTACAAAAGCTTAAATTTGATGATAAAATAGATGGTAAAAATTTAATCGATATTTTACTTGAACCTACAAGAATTTATGTAAAAGACTTTTTAAAATTAAAACCCTTCATCAATGCACTAGCTCATATAACAGGTGGTGGTTTAGTAGAAAATTTACCTAGAGTTTTTCCAAGAGGAATAGGTGCTATTATTAGAAAACATCATCTAAAAACTCCTGAAATTTTTTATCAAATAGGCCAAAGCGTAGAAGAAGCTGAAATGTATAGAAGCTTTAACATGGGTGTGGGCTTAGTTATGGTGGTAGATCCATCTAATGTAGGAAAAGTTTTAGAGAATTCAGATGCTTATGTAATAGGCGAAGTTGTGCTAAATGAAGGGGTTGTTTTAGAGTAATTAACTCCCTAGAGTTTGCTAATAAATCACATTGAGCTTAAAAATAAGCTTAATGTGATAGAGTGTATTTAATAAGGAGTTTATTGTTTTTAAATTATTTATAATACTAAAAATTTTTATAGTTTTTATATTCAACATTGGCACATTCTTAACTTTATTGTACCAATTGTGCTTTTTTAAATTTTTATTTTGTCATTTTATAATCTGTTTTAAGCAAACTCTGGGCAATTAATTAAACACTAAGCCTTAAAAGGCTTAGTTAATCATTATTAAAATATAAAGTCAAACTGTAAAAATCCCGTATGCGAATGAGAATTATTTGCAAAAGTTCCATTATAATTAAATGACATTTCTAAATCTTCTGCCAAAGAAAAAATCAAAGACGCACTTGCATATTGATAAGTTCTTGGCAAATCTAAGGTTTCACTTGCTTTTAAGTTTGCAAAATTTACTCTTGATTCTACTTCAGGATTAAAATTAATTCTTGCACCTGCTTCAAATGAAGTGCTAATTTGCGGATGCCATTTATTAAGCCATTTAAGAGATGCCGTACTTGAAAATAGATTTAATTCACTCTTATAATATCTTTCATGATTTAATGCTCCATCTCCATGCATGCTGAAAGCTTTTGTGAAACCACCTTCATAGTTTAAAGACACCTCAGGAGTAATTATATTATCTGCCCCATCTAAATAAAAATTCATACCGGTTCCAATACTTGCTCCATAACCATAGGTATCTGTATTACCATTAGCCTCTCTTTTTCCTTTATCAACAAATTTTTGCACATCATTTTTGGTATATGCTGCTTTGGTATGGAATTTAAAAAAGGCTTCTTTTATCTCATCTTCTAATAAAATATTAGAATACTTCAAACCAGCATACACTGTTTGCATTTTTAAAGAAAAGTAATCTTTAGTATCCATATTAGCTTCTTCGGTTCCTACATATGCTCCTAGCATACCTATATCTTTTAAGGTATGAAAACCTGCTACTACACCTTTAGTATTTCCTTTAGAATAATCATTTGTTCCTAAAAGCTTAATGCTATTAGATGAAAAATAAGGCAATATAAAGCCGTGATAATGCTCATCTGTATCAAAACCTACTAAGTCTTTATTTGTTTTATGATTATTGTGTATTCTTGCATGTTTGTAAGCCATTCTTGATGCATCGTCTAAAACAGTATCAAGGAAGAATGATCTCATCATATAAGTGTTAATTATTGTTTGAGCCATAACAGAACCCACACCAGCACTTACATCTGCTAAGGTTTTATATTGTCCTGCTATAGGATCATAAACTAAATTTAATAAATCATTGTTTGAACCAACATTACCTACTCCTATGTTACCACCACTGCCAGTATTATTAACTATATTGTCAGGATTGATAGGTTTGCTTGCATCAAAATTTGGATCTGAAGTATCTACTGTGATATTATCTATATTTGTAGAACCACTACCACTACCGCCTACATTAATAGCTCCATCAAAGCTACCATCTTCATTTGGTTTTACTATCCAATCATCTACAACAACATTACCATTACCATTATTAGTAATGTGATTACCATCTTTATCAGGTTTAACTGTACCTTGGTTATCTATATTAACATCATTATTACCATTATTAACTATACCACCGCCGATATTACCATTGGAACCATTTGAAATAGAAGTATTACCGCCGCCACTACCTACAGTGATAGAGCCACCTAAATCTCCATCATTTTTGATTTCTAAATCACCGTTGTTATTCTCAATAGAACCGCTGATAGAACCACTATTGTTAATTGAGCCTAAATTACCATTGTTTGTAATATCTCCGCCTATATTACCATGACCACTATTGATAATCTTATCTACAGAAGAATCTTTACCTATAGATACATCCCCTGTAATTTTTCCATAATCATCATTAATGATATTGCCTACTTTCGATCCATTATCAACGCTAACATCACTACTAATAAGCCCATTACCAGAATTAGAAATATTAGTAACTTCGCTACTATGATCAACTTTAATACCACCAGTAATCTCTCCTTGCCCAGCATTGATGATGCTTCCAACTATACTTCCATTATCAACGCTAACATCTCCTGAAATTTTACCAGTAGAAACTCCATTATTATAAAAAGAACTTGCCAAAGCACCATTGATAATATTCTCAACTTTAGAGTGATTATCTACTTTTACACTACCGCTAATCTCTCCACTTCCAGCATTGATGATACTATCTATCTGTCCTTTATTATTAACCTCTATAAAACCCTCTATTTTACCATTATCTTGATTTATTATACCACCTACTATAGAAGAGCCTTCTCCATCCACTTTTATAGTTCCGGTAATCTTAGCATTATCTTTATTTAAAATACCAGCAACCACACCACCGCTATTGATTAAAATAGATCCACCTATATTAGCACTATCAGCATTTACAATACCAAATCCATTCTCACCACCTGAGATCATACCTTTATCTTTAACCTCAATAGTTCCTTTTAAAGCAGATCCTCTGCTTAAATAAATTCCAGCAATTCCACCATGTATTGCAGAATTTTCTCCAGCTATAGTTGTGTTTTGATTTAAATATGCGTGATCAAAATACATCCCATAATCACCACCATATACCACGCCACCATTTTTTATAGATATATCGCTTGTAGTAGAACCTGTACTTAATAAAATACCACTTTCTCCTCCATAAATACTAGCATTATCAACATATAAATCTCCTAATGTTTGCCATTGACTTATATTTATACCATGTCTTTTAGCTTTTATTATTCCACCATCTTTTATGTCTAGAGTTTCAAATTTACCATAAGATACAGCAATTCCATCATGATTTGATTCTATAGTGCCCGTATTAGTAATATTTTCTATTTTACCACCGCCTTCTAGCTTAATAGCTGCACTCCAATCATTAGTTCCTGTAGAAATTATATTACCAGAATTGTTTATAGTTCCAATATTTCCTCCATAAACAAAAATGGCAGCAGCGTTGCCATCATTAATAGTTCCGCTGTTTTCTAAATTATCTAATGTAGAGTTCCTAATATAAACACCATAACCATTTCCACTTATAGTTCCGCTGTTTTTTAAATTTTGCAATGTAGCACTATCAACTCTAATACCATGACTTCCACTTCCAATTATGGTACCTGTATTATTAAGCGTTTCTAATTTACCTCCATTATCAACTTTTATACCATTAGAACCACCTTTTATAGTTCCGCTGTTTTCTAAATTTTTTAAAGTAGTATTTTTGGTTGTTACACTAACACCGGCACTAGAGCCTTCAATTAAACCTGTATTAGTTATTTTATCTACAGTAGAACTATCCCATATTTCTATACCATGATTATTACCATTAGCTGTACTTTTTATTGTACCAGCATTATTAATGGTTACATTAGTAGCACTATCCATAATTTCTACAGCATGTTTACTTGAGTTTGTAACACTACCACCCTTGTTAATAGTTAAAGTACCACCATCACTTCCATTTATGGTTACTGTTCCTGTTTGTTTATCATTTATAGTACACTCTGTACCACTACAATTACCACCACTAATATTTTTTGAATTTTTTACTTGTTTGGTTTTAGTATTTTTAATACTACTATTAGAATTTTGACCATTTATAGTTACTATACTAGCATTGGCACAGGTTGCCAAAAAAGATATAGTCGCTAAAGATAAGAAAGTTTTTTTAACAAAAGAAAGATTATTGTTTGAATAAGATGATTTTAAAGTGGGATTATTTTCACATACCCCCCCCCCATAAAATAAGACATTAAAACTCCTTGATTTATTAAAATTTTTTGTAATGATAAAAAATAATTATTAATATTTTTTAAATATGATAGTGCTTTTGTTAATTATTTGTGTAAATTAGGATATTTTTATTGTTGTTATTCTTAAGATAATTTAGCTTTGATTAAAAAAAGCCTCTTAAAAATAAGAGACTTTTTTCTTATTTTATAGGATGAAGTTCATTTGCATAAAAGCTTACTGAATTCATACCTTCTTTGATAGCCCATTCATAAGCTTTTACTACAAATTCCCAGTTAATGTGTGCGTAGAATTTATCTAAATACACAGGGCGTGCATTACGGTGATCTACATAGTAAGCATGCTCCCACACATCAACTACTAAAAGTGGAACTTTACCTTCAGTGATAGGTGTAGCAGCATTGCTTGTAGCTACTAATTCTAATTTTTGATTTTGAGTGTTATAAACTAGCCAAAACCAACCAGAACCAAATACTCCTGTAGCTCCTTTGATGAATTCTTCTTTTAAATTTTCCATAGAACCAAAGTCTTTTTCAACCGCTGCTTTAAACTCATCACTTAAAGAACAGCCACAGCCACAGCATGTTTTTGGCTTAATGCAGTCAAAATAAAAGTCATGATTATACACTTGAGCAGCGTTGTTAAAAATTCCGCCATTTGAGTTTTGTATGATATAAACTAAATCTTTTCCTGCAAATTCAGTATCTTTGATAAGATTGTTTAGGTTGTTTACATAAGTTTGATGGTGTTTGCCATGATGAAATGCAAAAGTTTCTGCACTCAAAAAGTCTCCAAAAGCGTCTGCTTCATAAGGTAGTTTTCTTAATTCAAACATATTGTTCTCCTTTTTTAAATTTTATAGCATTCTAACATAGTTAAGTTAAAAAAGACTAAATGAGTCTTTATTTTTCAAAAAGTATTACTTTGCCTTGCTCTAAGCTTTTTGCTACATCAACAATGCGTTGGTTTTTACTACCTTTAAATTTTAAAGATAAGTCTTTTTGCTCTAAAATAAACTTCCCATCTATCAAAACATCAGCTAAGATAAGCAATTCTTTCATAGCTTGTTCTTGCAATAGCTCTTCATAAGTAAAACCTGTATATATAGTAAGATCAAGTCCTAAAGCCTTAATGTGCTTTGCCAGAATACTTAAATTTTTTGCTTGCATAAAAGGCTCCCCGCCACTAAAAGTAACACCTTGGAGCAAAGGATTTTTACACATATCATCATACAAACTTGCTAAATCTTGCAAATATCCTTTGTTAAAATCATGTGTTTGTGGATTATGACAACCTTTGCAATGATGAGGGCAGCCTTGAGTAAAAATCACATAACGCAAACCATAGCCATCGACTATGGATTCTTTTATGACACCTGCTAATCTAAGAAAGATCGTGTTTAATTCTTGCATGAACTTCAGCTTTTTTAGCGTCATTAAAACGATCAAGCGTTCCTACTAAATAGCCTGTGATTCTTCTTATGCGTTCAAATTTAATATCATCTTCTTTTCTATGACACTTTGGACAAAACTCATCTATCACACCACTATAACCACATACCGGATCTCTATCTAGTGGGAAATTAATCGAGCCATAGCCTATATTGCTTTCTTTCATACATTTTATAATGCGTTCAAAACTTTCTAAATTCTTACTCACATCGCCGTTTAATTCTACATAAGTAATATGCCCACCATTATTTAGCTCATGATATGGGGCTTCTATTTGAATTTTTTCATATATACTAATAGGAAAATCCACAGGAATATGAAAAGAATTAGTATAAAAATCTTTATCAGTTATGCCTTTTAAAATGCCGTATTTTTTTTGATCTAGCTTTAAAAACCTTCCACTTAAACCCTCAGCTGGGGTAGCTATGAGTGAAAAATTAAGCTTATCTTTGAGTGCTTTTTCATCGACAAATTCACGCATAAAACGCACGATTTGCAAACCTAAATCCCTTGCTTCTTGACTTTGTCCATGATGAGAACCTACTAAAGCTATTAAACTCTCACAAAGTCCTATATAACCTATAGCTAAAGTCCCGTGTGCTATGATTTTTTCTACGCTATCATTTTCTTTTAAAGAATCTGAATCTATCCAAATTCCCTCGCCCATTAAAAATGGGAAATTTTTAACCTTTTTTAGACTTTGAATTTTATATCTATGAAGTAATTGCTCATACACAAGCTCTAATTTTTCTTTTAAAAGTGAGTAAAAAAGCTCTAAATTTCCTTTAGCTTCTATGGCTAAACGCACAAGGTTTATACTCGTAAAGCTTAAATTTCCCCTGCCGCTTGTGATTTCTTTACTCTCATCATAAACATTTGCCATAACCCTAGTTCTACAACCCATATAAGCTACTTCGCTATTATAATCACCCTTTTTATAGTATTTTGCATTAAAGCTTGCATCTAAAAAGCTAAAATTTGGAAAAAGTCTTTTAGAAGCACATTCTATAGCGAGTTTAAAAAGCTTGTAGTTTGGATCTTTTTCATTATAATTAATACCTTCTTTTACTTTAAAAATTTGCACAGGAAAAATTGGTGTTTCACCATTTCCTAAGCCTTTCATCGTGGCTTTGAGTAAATTTTCTATTACCATTTGCCCTTCAAAAGAAGTATCGGTGCCATAATTTAGCGTGCTAAAAGGCACTTGAGCTCCTGCTCTTGAGTTCATAGTATTAAGATTATGCACCAAAGCTTCCATAGCTTGAAAAGTCGCATCTTGGGTTTGCCTTAATGCTCTTTTGTAAGCATAAGCATTTGCTTGTTTTAAAAAATTCTCATCACTATTTAAATCAAGCTTTAAAAGCTCTTTGAAACATTCTTTTTCATTTGAAGCTTGAAAATTAGCATTTTTAAAGCATTGCTCGTCTAGGTTTTGTTCTAATTTTATTTCAAAAAAAGCATTTATAGCCTTTTTATACTCTTTTTGAAAAGTCTTTGCCACACCCTTTGCCATAGCAAAATCAAAATTTGGTATAGATTGACCCCCATGCATTTCATTTTGATTAGCCTGCAAGGCAATGCAAGCTAAAGAAGCGTAGGATCTAATATCATTTGGCTCACGCAAACTTCCATGTCCAGTGCTAAAACCATTTTCAAAAAGCTTTAACAAGTCTATTTGACAACAAGTTTGTGTTAGCATATAAAAGTCTTTATCGTGTATATGTATATCGCCATTTTTATGTGCATTTGTGATATGTTTTGGTAAAATACACTCATCTACATAGTATTTTGCTCCTTCTGAACCATATTTTAACATCATACCCATAGCACTATCTGAGTTGATATTAGCATTTTCTCTTTTTAAATCAGCTTCTTTAGAATCTTTGAAAGTTAAATCATCATACAAATTTAGCAAATCATAGCTACCATTGCGGATTTGTGTTCTTTTTTGGCGGTATAATATATAAGATTTTGCAGTATTGATTAAAGCATTTTTTATTAAAACCTCTTCAACTTTATCTTGAATTTGTTCTACTTGTGCATGATTTTCATCAAGCAAAGCTACAACCTCATCACAAAGCCTACCTAATTCATCATTTTCTAATTTTTTATCAGTAGGGTTTATATTGGCTCTAAAAATAGCATTTTTAATTTTAAAAATATCAAATGCAACTTGACTTTTATCTCTTTTTGTAATAAATTTTATTTTCATGTAAATTTTCCTAAAAAATAATCTCTAGAAGCTAAAAAATAACGCTTTATGAAGATAAGTTTAGTACAAAAACTTGATGAAAAACTTAAAAAGATAAAAGAAAAATTCACACAAAAATTGTGTGAATTTTGTTTATTCTAACTCTATACCTTTTACTGCATAAAGTTTATCAATACCACGATTTCCAAACATTTTTTCAGTATTACAATCCTTTTGGATATTCCACTCATCTAATTCATGATGGAAATTTTTGCAATTGTGAAAAAGATATGCCATAGTAATTACATTTTGCACATCCCAATTTGCAACGCTATGCTCATATGCATGGCAGTTTTCAAAACAATGTGCCATTCTGGTAGTATTTGAAGTTTTCCAATGCAATAAAGAATGATTAAAATTAACACAATTAAAAAACATATAAGACATATCTTTAGCATTTGATACATCCCAATGTTCAATACCTAAAAAATCCAATCTTTTAGAATAATAAAATACATAAGAAAAATCATCAATCAAAGATACATCAATATCCCTTAGAGAAATTCTTTCATTATGCACCAAATTCATTAACTCATTTTTGCTTTTAGGTCTATACATTTTGTCCTCCTTTTTTGTATATTTTAAAAAACAAGTGTGAAGTCAATGTAAAAATTTACAAATTATTAACAATAACTTTCAATATATTAATAATAAGTATTTTAAAATAAACTTAATTTAAATAAGATAAAACAAATAAAAAATATTTAAATCGAACAATGTAACTTTTTGTAAAATATGACAATGATTATCAAAAAAAGCGGATATAAAATAGTAAGTGGTGACCCATACGAGACTCGAACTCGTGTTACCGCCGTGAAAGGGCGATGTCCTAACCGCTAGACGAATGGGCCATTTTGCAGTTTTAAGATGAAATTATAACAATTTTTACTTAATAATTATTTAAGGCATTAAAAAATACCTTAAATATCGATTTCTATCCCTACAGGAGCATGATCTGAGCCAAAAATATCATCTCTTATAAAAGCATTTTTAAGTTTATCTTTTAAGCCATTAGAAATGAAAAAATAATCAATCCTCCAGCCTACATTTCTTTCTCTTGCTTTCATTCTATAACTCCACCACGAATACTTTTCTTTAACATCGCCATTTATATGCCTAAAAGTATCTATAAAACCTAATTTTAATAAATCATCTATCCAAGCACGCTCAATCGGTAGAAAACCTGAAGTTTTTTCATTAGCTTTTGGGTGGGTTAAGTCTATCTCACGATGTGCGGTATTAACATCTCCACAGATGATAATTTCTTTACCTTCTTTTAAAAGTTTATCTAAATACACTAAAAAATTATTATAAAATTTCATTTTAAAATTCAAACGCTCTTCATCTTTTTGACCATTTGGAAAGTAAATATTAAACAAAACTACATTTTTAAAGCTATGCTCTAAAACTCTACCTTCATCATCATCAAAAAACTCACATTTTTTTACCTCACAATCAAAATTACACAAGCTCATTACGCCTGAATACCCTGCTCTTTTAGCACTATTTGAATACATATGTTTAAAAGGATACTCATAAATTCTTTTTGGAAATTTATCCTCGTGTGCTTTGATTTCTTGAAAACCTATAAAATCAATTTCTTCTTTTTCAATCCAATCAAGTGCATTTTTATCACAAATTGCCCTTAGGCCATTTACATTCCATGATAATAATTTCATAATTTAATCCTTAAACTTACAAAAAGCAAAATCATACCATAAAGATATTAAGTTAACCATTTTTATTTATAATTAAATCTTTAATTTTGAAAGGATTTCATGAAATTTTTTAATATATCGTGGCTTAAATTTATTATTTTGAGTGCTTTTTATATAACTAGTATCAATCTGAAATTGTTTTCTTATATTCACGAAAATTTACATCCTCATAATAATGATATTTCCATTATTTTATATATAATTATATATTTTGCACTATTAGTTGGAATTTTCGCTTTATTATTTTTGCCTTATCTTAGCAAGATTTTAATGATTTTTTTAATAGGTGTGAGTTCAATTAGTAGTTATTTTATGATCAATTATGGTGTTATTATAGATCATGATATGATTAGAAATGCTATGCAAACTGATCAAAAAGAAGTACGTGATCTGATTAATTTTAATATTTTTGTTTATATATTTTTTACTTTTGTGATTCCAGCATTTTTAGTTATAAAAACCAAAATAGAATATCACAATATCAAAAAACATTTAATCATCAAATTTAGTACTTTATTTGTTGCTTTATTTGTTGCTTTTGGATTGCTTGGAATTTTTTCAAAAAGTATTGTACCATTTTTAAGAACTTATAATGAAGTAAGAGTTTATAACACTCCTTTTTATCAAATTTATTCAGCAATTAAATATATAAAATTAGAAGTTATTCCAGAAAAAGAACTTCAAAAGATAGCTTTAGATGCGAAAATGGAAAAAGACTTAAACAAAACTATGATTTTAGTCATAGGGGAAACCGCTAGAGCAAATAACTATTCTTTGGGTGGTTATACCAAAAATGATACTAATTTTTACACCAAAAACGAACCTAATTTAATATATTTTGACAATGTAAGCTCTTGCGGGACAGCAACTGCTAGAAGTTTACCTTGTATATTTTCAAGACACAAAAGAGCTACTTTTGACAATAGTCTTTATGAAGAAAATGCTTTAGATATTTTACAAAGAGTTGGAGTTCAAAGTGTTTGGCTTGGAAATAATTCTGGAGGTTGCAAAGGAAACTGCGATCGTATAGCACATAAATTGATTTCAAAAGATTATGATGAGAGTTTACTTGAGCTTGTAAAAGAACAATTACAAAATCCATCTTCAAGTAAAATCATAGTCGTTCATTTGCAAGGTTCTCATGGACCAGCTTATTTTAAGCGCTATCCAAATGAGTTTAAAAAATTTACGCCAACTTGCGATACAAATGAATTACAACAATGCTCGCAAGAAGAATTAACTAATACCTATGACAATACTTTACTTTATACAGATTTTATCATCAAAAGTCTTATTGACTTATTAAAGCAAAGTCCTGCACAAAATGCCTCATTGTTGTATGTATCAGACCATGGAGAAAGTTTAGGAGAAAATGGAATTTACCTTCATGGAATGCCCTATTTCATAGCACCAAAAGAACAAACTCATGTTCCTATGATTCTTTGGAGCAAAGATAATAATTTAATCCAAGAATTACAAAAAAAGAAAGATTATAAATTATCTCAAGATAATATTTTTTCAAGTTTATTAGGATATTTTAATGTCCAAACTAAAGAATATGAAGAAAACTATGACTTATATAGTAAAAATTTAAAGGAAAATCCTTAATGAAGCCAAAGTATTCTTTATTTAAAAATGCAAGTTATGCCTTTAGTGGCATTAAATTCTTGCTTAAAGATGAAATGGCTTTTAGAATAGAATTTGCCATTATCTTACCTTTGATTTTTGTAAGCTTATTTTTACCTGTGAGTTTTTTAGAACATTTTGTGCTTATTTTAGTATTAGTTTTGATTTTAATTATAGAGGCATTAAATTCTGCCATAGAAGCTTGCGTGGATCTTTGTACGAGCGAATTTCACATCTTAGCTAAAAAAGCAAAAGATTGTGCGAGCGCTGGGGTGTTTTTTAGCGTTGTTTTGGCTATAATTACTTGGAGTTTTATTCTTTTTAATATGGCTAGAGAATGGATGATAAAGTAAAAACACTATGCATAAAAATCTTTGGTAAAAAACGCTTTGAAATTTTAGAATTTTTAGCCCTTCATGCTAATGAAGATGGCTTTGTCTTTGCAAATATCGAAGAACTTTCTAAAAAGTTAAACATCAGCAAACCAACCATCATTTCTACTTTTAAATTTTTAGAAGAAAAAGCTTTGCTTGAAAAGCTCAAAAACGGCTTATATAAACTCAAATAGGAGATAAAATGACGCTTAAAAACCCTTTGGATATGCATTTACATTTACGCGATGAAAGCATGCTTGAACTTGTAGCTCCATTTAGCGCAAAAGACTTTAAAGCGGGAGTTATCATGCCAAATTTAATCACTCCGCTTACTGAAATAAATACACTAAAAGCTTACAAAAAACGCATTTTAAAAGCATGTAAAAATGAAGATTTTACGCCTTTGATGACTTTATTTTTTAAAGACTATGATGAGAATTTTTTAGAAAAAGCTAAAGATGAAATTTTTGCTATCAAACTTTATCCTGCAGGCATAACTACAAATTCAGATAATGGAATTTCAAGCTTTGATATAGAAAAGTTAAAACCTACACTAAATGCTATGAGCGAGCTTGGCCTGCCTTTACTTGTACATGGAGAAACAAATGATTTTGTAATGGATAGAGAGGCAAATTTTGCTAAAATCTATGAAAAATTAACTAAAAATTTTCCAAAATTAAAAATTGTAATGGAACATATTACCACTAAGGTTTTGTGTGGTTTATTAAAAGATTATGAAAATTTATACGCAACTATCACTTTACATCATTTAATGATAACACTTGATGATGTAGTAGGTGCTAAGATGGATCCACATTTGTTTTGCAAGCCTATTGCAAAACGCTATGAAGACAAAGACGCTTTATGTGAGCTTGCTTTTAGCGGCTATGAAAAGGCTATGTTTGGAAGCGATAGCGCACCTCATCCATTGCACGCTAAAGAATGCTGCGGGTGTGCAGCTGGCGTATTTAGCGCACCGGTAATTTTACCTGTATTAGCTGAACTTTTTGAAAAACACTCAAATGAAACAAATTTACAAAAATTTATTTCAGATAATGCTTGTAAAATCTATAATCTTAAATTTGAAAAAGATAAAATCATCACTTTAGAAAAACAAGAATGGCAAGTAGCGCAAAAATACGGCGATGTGGTGCCATTTATGGCGGGAAAAACTTTAAATTTCAAGGTTATTTAGCCTTGAAATTTAATCAATAATCAAAAGTTTTATCTTAGCTTTTATAATCTCTTCTACCTCATCTTTTACAAAGCTTTCTAACTCTTGTTTGTTTGCATTAATGCCATTCATACTCAAATGCCATAAGGCATTTTCTATCGCACTATCCTTATCTCTTTTTACCACTCTAGTTTCATTAAAAATTTCATACTCATAAGGGATACTTTGTACATTTAAAAAACTTTGCAAATCCTCTTCATAAAAACCTTTAAAATGCGTGTTAAAATGCTCAAATATAGGATCTAAAAAGCTACTTTTGCGCCTACTCGCCCAGCCTAAATATACTTTTTTAGAAGCTAAGCTTAAAAAAGCTTTATAGTCTTTTTCATTTTGCAAAGCAGGAGACATGCTCAAAAAAGCTAAATCAAAATTTGTGTTATTGTTTTTATAAAAGTTTTCAAAGTCTAAATTTAGGGTTCTTACATTTGATATGGCATGGGTTTTTGCATCTTCTTGTAAAATTTCAAGCATAACACTAGAGCTATCTACACCCAAAACACTTTTTGCTTTTTGTGCTAAATGCAAAGTCCAAACACCGCTCCCACAGCCTATATCCACCATGATTTTGCCTTGTAAAGATCCAAGTTTTGCAAAAGTAACTTTTTGAATTTCGTTTAAGTTAGAACTATATCTTGCATAGCTTTTTGCTTTTTTATTCCATAAATTCATTATTCATTCTCACATTTTTGGCAAATTCCTTTAATCACAACACTTTTTATAATCCCTTTAATTTCAGGCATTTTTACATCACTAATCTCATGACATACATCGCATATAAAATGTGCTTTAGCATGATCTGCTAATTCATAAAAACTTTTGCGATCAAGTTGACTTTTATTAACAATACCCTTTTTTTCAAAAAGCTCCATATTTCTATAAAAGCTAGTTTTATTTGCTTTGAGATTAAATTGATCATAACTTAATGGGGTTTTAGCAAGAGATAAAATTTGCAAGATTTCCACTCGTAAAGTTGTCATAGAAATATCATGTTTTTTTAATAAATCAATAGCTTCCATAATTCTACCTTAGAAAATAAATGTATTTTACCACAAAAAAAGTTTTATAAATGCAACTTAATTTTTAAGTTGCAACTAAGTTGCATTATATATAATTACATAAATTTTAGATAATCAGGAGGAAATAATGTTAAAAATATTGTTATTGTTATTATCATGCGCACTTGCTTTTTCAAAACCTATTGTGAGTGTTAGCATACCACCTCAAGCATTTTTTGTAGAAAAGATTGCTAAAGATAGTGTTGAAATTAATATCTTGATTTCACCTAATTCTAATGAACATAATGTAGAATTTAAACCTATGATGATTAAAAATCTTGAAAAAAGCAAAATTTATTTTCTTGCCGATTTAGAACTTGAAAAAATCCTAGAAAACAAATTTAAAAACACACTCAAAAATGTCAAAATTGTTAATATTAATGATGGCATATCATTACTGGAAAATGATGAGACTGATGAACATGACCACGATGAACATGAGCATGGTAAAAACGATCCTCATACTTGGCTAGATCCTATTTTAGTAAAAATACAAGCACAAAATATCTATAAAGCTTTAAGTCAAACTTTTCCACAAAATAAAGACTTTTATGCAAAAAATTTAGAAAATTTTCTTAAAGAATTGGATGACTTAAATTCAGTAATCAAAACAAATTTACAAGATATCAAACACCGAGAATTTATAGTCTATCATCCTAGTTGGAATTATCTTGCAAAAAGATACAACCTCATCCAAATTCCTGTGGAAATTGATGGAAAAGAGCCAAAAATTCAAGATTTGCAAAAACTAATAAAAATAGCCAAAGAAAAAAACATAAAGGTTATTTTTGTCCAACCTGGTTTTAGTGAAAATTCGGCTAAAGTATTATCTAAAGAATTAAACGCAAAAATTGTTTTTATCGATCATTTGGCTAAAGATTGGGATAAAGAACTTTTAAAAACCATACAAGCATTAAAAATGGCTTTAGAATGAAAATCATTTTAATACTAGCTTTTATATGCTTTCAAAAAGTATTAAGCTGTGCTTTGTGTGCAGCTTATACTCCAACGGCAAATGTAAAATTAGACTTTAACGCAAGTGATGATAACATCAATAAAATTTATGTAACTTGGGAATTTTCGCAAGATTTTATAAAAATACTGCTTCAAAACTATGATATAAATTATAATAATACTTTAGACAAAGACGAACTTACTGATATTAAATATACTCTTTTAGATTATATAGAGCCAAGACAATTTTTAATGCAATTTCAATTTTACAATTTAGATGAAAAAATTTACATAGAAAAATTTTTAAATGCCAAATTAATCTTAGATAAAACGAAACTATTTTTCACTTTTGAAGTAAATCTTAACATCCCCATAAAAGAAAATAACACATTTAGCATAAGATTTGAAGATAAGGAAGGATTTTTTAGTTTTAAATTTATACCGCAAGATTTTATCACTTTGAATTCAAACTATTATCTAAGTGCAAATCCCAATTTAAATCTCATATTTTTACAAGCACAAAAAGGCAAAACACCAAATACAACCTTTGCAGAAATTCAAATCAAGCAAAGTCCAAATTTTATAGATGATTTTTTAAATAAATTGCAAATTTTTAACGAAAATATTTTATTGTATATCAAGCAACTTCTTCAACAAGAATTTAATATACAAACATTTTTAATATTATTAATCATATCTTTTGGATATGGCGTTTTTCATGCTAGTGCACCAGGTCATTCTAAAATGCTTACAAGTTCGTATTTTTTAACACACAAAAGCTCATTTTCTAAAATATTTTATTTTGTATTAAAAATAGGCATAGTGCATATAATGAGTGCATTTTTACTTGTAAGCATTGGTATAATTATCCTTGAGAAATTACTCAAAGATATCAATATGGCTGGATTTATTCTTACAAAATTTACAAGTTTACTTATAGTTTTTATAGCTCTTTTTATGCTAAGCAAAAAGATACTTCATAAAAACTCTTGCTCATGCTCTTGCCACTCACATAAAACAAGTGAATGGGTAGTCATACTAGGAGCTTCTTTGGTGCCTTGTCCTGGTGTTATATTACTTTTTATTTTTGCGTATAAATTCAACTTTTTTTATGCTTTAAGCTCTGCTGTGTTTGTGACATTGGGAATGTGTTTTGTATTATTTTTATTTGCTATAGGGGCAAATAAAATTCACCAAAATGTCAAAACTATAAAAATAAGAACCTTACTAGAGTATCTAGCTTTGATATTTATGATATCATTTGGATTATTTTTATTCATCAATACCAAAGAAGGTGTATTTTAGTGGAATTATTTCGAATATCTAATTTAAATTTTTCTTATAATGAAGAACTTGTGTTAAAAAATATCAATCTAAGCTATGATAATAATGATTTTTTATCTATCATAGGACCAAATGGTGGTGGAAAATCAACCCTTATAAAACTCATATTTGGACTTTTAAAAAGTAAAAATATAATTGAATTTAAAAATATAAATTTAAGTCAAATAGGCTATGTCCCACAAAACACTCTAACTAATACCAATTTTCCAACTAGAGTCTTAGAAGTCGTGCTTATGGGAAGGATAAATCATAAAACTTTTGGTTTTTACACCAAAAAAGACAAAGAGTTAGCTCTAGATGCTCTAAAAAAAGTATCTATGGAAGATTTTTGGGATAAAACTATCCATTCTTTAAGCGGCGGCCAAAGACAAAGAGTGCTCATAGCAAGAGCTTTAGTAGGAGAGTGTAAATTGCTTATATTAGATGAGCCTACAGCAAGTGTAGATACTAAAAATGCTATACAAATTTTTGAGCTTTTAAAACAACTTCATCAAAATGGCATAGGTATTATATGCATTAGTCACGACATTAACATAACTTTAGCATATAGTGATAAAATCGCATATTTAAACAAAGAAATTTTTATACACAAAAACATTAAAGATCCAAATAAAATCAACTATATAAAACACTTATACCAAAACCATTCTCATTTTTGCGATGTTGAAATGAGTTTAAATTCTTGCCTATGTAAGGAATGTAATGCTTGAAATTTTAAATTTTAACTTTTTTCAAAATGCTTTATTTTCTTGTGTGCTAGTAAGCATTGCATGTGGTTGTATAGGAAGTTTGGTAATGGTAAATAGGCTTATGTCTATGGCTGGTGGCATTACACATGGGGCATTTGGTGGCATTGGAGTAGCATTTTACTTTTCTTTACCCGTTTTACTTAGCACAAGTTTATTTACTTTGATTTTAGCTTTTATAGTGGCTTATTTAAGCAAACACTATCCAAACAGAAGCGATAGCATTATAGCTGTCATATGGGCGTTTGGTATGGCTATAGGAATCATACTTATAGACTTAAGCCCAAAATACAATAACGACTTAATGGCATATTTATTTGGCAATATATTAACCGTTTCTAATGAAGACATTTGGCTTATGCTTGGTGCAGATATCATTTTTATCATTATTTTATTATGCTTTTATAGACAATTTGAAATCATAAGCTTTGATAGCGAATTTGCTCAAACTAGAGGGATTAACACTAATTTATTTTATTATCTTTTGATTTTTATGATAAGCTTGTGCGTAGTTATTGGTATTAGACTTGTGGGATTAATTTTAGCCATGGCTTTATTAAGCATACCAAGCTTTATAGCAGAAGGTATTAGTAAAAAACTTGGTTGGATGATGATTTATTCAAGTATTTTGAGTTTATGTTTTTGCTTAAGTGGTTTGATGGTGAGTTATTATTTTAATATCTCAAGTGGTGCTAGTATCATTATGATCTCATGTGTTGCTTTTGCTATATTTTTAGGAATTAATGCTTTAAAAAACTTCCCTCGTTCTTAAAAAACTAGCAAATTTTGGTTTGCCATTTTTGGTTAAACCATTGTATTTAAAAGTAATTATAGCACCAACTGGCGGAGGGTTTAAACGATCACTTTCTTTAAAACCTGAGCCTATTTTAAAACTCACTTTTTTACCCTCAATCACTGCTTCACAAAGTAAAGATCCCAATTTACCTTCAAATTTTCCCTTACCTTCAAAATGCTTTTTTACAACACATTCTGTATCATCAAAAGGTTTTAGTTTAAAAGCATTATTTGATCTTTTCTTTTCATAAGGTGCGTTGTTTAATCTTATGATCACACCCTCGCCTTTATGCGAAATGATATCTTGGTAAAACTGCTTTAAATGATTTTTATCTTTAATGGAAATTTGTGGGATGATTTTTATATAATCATTTGAGTTTTTAGCCAAATACTTTTTCAAAACTTCTAATCTTGCTTCTAAGGTACAAGGATCAAGCTTAAATTCCTCACAAGCATTTGGCACATCAAAGACATTATAACTTACTTTTTGCCAAAGTTTTTCATCAGGATTTTCTTGGCGTATTAAAGATGAAATTTCTTCAAAAGAAGCTCTTTTTATCCAAAGTTCTCCATCTAATTCAAATTTAGGAAAATTTTTTGTGAAAAATAAAGGAAGTTTTATAGTATTTCCTGCTCTTGTTTGCATAGACTTACCATTCCAAAGACCTCTTATACCATCAAGTTTTTCACTCATGAGATAATGGCTTAAATTTACATCTTTAAATGCTTTTTCATCATAAACTTTAAAAAGCAAAATATCTTTAGCAAAAAGAGAATTTAAGAAGAAAGCAAAGAGAAAAACAAGGCTTATAAAAAGCCTTGCAGCAAGATTAAAGTGCTTTTTTAGCAGCATCTGCGATTTTGGCAAAAGCAGCTGCGTCATTCATCGCTAAATCAGCTAAGATTTTTCTATCAAGCTCAATGCCTGCTTTTTTAAGACCATTTATAAATCTTGAATAACTAATATCATTTAGTCTGCAAGCTGCATTGATACGTACTATCCAAAGACGACGGAAATCACGTTTTTTGCGGCGTCTATCACGATACGCATAAACCAAACTTCTTTCTAATTGTTCTTTAGCTTTTCTAAAGTGTTTGCGGCGACCACTATAAAAACCACGCGCAAGTTTTAAAACTTTTTTATGTCTGCGGCGTCTTACAACACCTGTTTTTACTCTTGCCATATTTATCCTTTCACAAATTGGCGTTCGTTAAACGAATCTTGCCCTTTAAAATAAGGGGAGTTTGAATGACTTTCGTCAAAAACTAAATTTAAGCGAGCTTAAATTCCTAACATTTTTTCAACCGCTTTAACATTGGTTGAGTGAACATACTTAGAAGTGCGAAGATCACGCATTCTTTTAGCAGGTTTTTTAGTCAAAATGTGGCTTCTATAAGCAGCACCTCTTTTGATTTTATTTTTACCTACTTTGAAGCGTTTAACAGCACTTTTAACGCTTTTCATTTTTGGCATGTGTATCCTTTGGATAAATTTTTTCATAAAAGAAAGCTATCATTTTACTATAACTATGCTTTAGAAAAATTAAATTTTTATGACACAACCTGTCACAAGGATTTAATATGATTTTATTAATTTTATAAAATCCAATAAAGGAGTCAAATGGCAATAGTAATTGGTATTATAGTTATGATAGCTACTGCTATATGGGCTATAGTTTGTGGTACTTTTTGGGCTTTATTTTTGTTTGTAGTGTGGTGCGTTATATTACCAAGTTTATTTTTAATAGAAAAATACGGAATTATAAATGTAGCAGTTTCTTATGTGCTAATTTTAGCAGGCGTAGTAGTACTTGCAAGGATAATTAAAAGTAAACAATACTAAAAACCTTGACAATACGGGGGGGGGGTATTGATATAATAAAAATTTAAATTGAAAGGAAAAAGATGGCATATAGATATGACAAAGATTTGGAATTTTTGAGAAACTTAAGTAGCGAAGAATTAAATGATTTTGTTAGTATTCTCACACATGATAAAGATAATACTACAAGATTTACGGAATTAATAACAGTAAATGAGTTGTATAAAAAATTCTATCCTGATCACAAACAGTATTTAGATTTAATTTTAGATGAGTTTCAGTGTTTTGGGGGAAACACCTTTGCAAATATCTTAAGAATGGGAAAAGGTGTACTTTATAAAGAAATTTTATGCGATGTAGCCGATAAACTTAAAGTTAATTATAATAAAAATTCCGATACAGAGATAATAGAAATAAATCTTTTTATGAAAATTTTAGAAAATTCTTTAGACCAAATGAGCAAAGAGCAAATCAAGGAAATTTCTCAAGAATTAAATTTAAATTTATCAACTTTTACAAAACAATCTACAATGGCAGCAATGCAATTTTTAATAAAACAAGGTGGTTTCAAAAGCTATCAATTAATAGTTATTGTTGCAAATGCCATATCAAAATTAATTTTAGGCAGAGGATTGTCAGCTGTAGTTAATGTGAGTTTAACAAAAGCGATGAGTATTTTTGTTGGTCCTATTGGATGGGCAATAACAGGGATGTGGACTGCAATAGATATAGCAGGACCTGCTTATAGAGTAACTATACCAGCTGTTATTCAAATAGCATATCTACGACAAAGTTATAATATGAAACAAAACAACCAAAAACTATTATAAAAGAGACCACTATGATAGATAATAAAGAACTTATAAACGATTATGAACTTTTAGAAAATGATTTGAAAGAGATATCACAAAGAGAACAACTTAAAATTAATATAAATCAAAACTTAGAAGAAGCCTTGCAAGAACTAAAAAACATAGAAACACAACTACCAAAAGAGCAAAGTAAAAAACTTTTTGAGCAATGCACCCAAAACGCACTTGATGCTATAACAAGTCATTTTGGATTGGCTGCTATTGTTCTAGATTCTCAAGACGGTGGTAATGTAAGCACCACACATAATGCCAGGAAAGATATATATGCCAACGAAAACGATAAGCAACAATATGAAAAACGTGAAAAATACTGTTCAAAAAAATATCATAATGGGGAATACAATAAAATAAATAATAAACTAAAAAAAGAAATAGAAGAGGGAAGATTATATGATTATGCAACTGGAAAGATGATTAAGCCAAAAGACAATACTCAGCTAGATCATGTTGTTTCAGCCAAAGAAATTCATGAAGATCGTGCAAGAATTTTAGCTAATGCTGATGGTGTATCTTTAGCTAATACACCTCAAAATCTAAAAAAAACAGATGCTAAGATAAATAATTTTAAAAGAGATAATAGCGCAACAAAAACTTTAGAGAAATTAGAAGGACAGATACAAATATTAACCGAAAAAGAAATAAAAAATGGAAAACTATCCTTAAAAGATCAAAAAAATATAGAAAGATTATTGGATATGCAATGTAAAATTGATGGTGAAAAATTTATAGAAGAATATAATCATCAAAAAAAATATATTGATAGTGAAATTGATAAAATTTACTATACAAGCCTAAAACCTTACAAAGAAGCTTTGATAACCGGAGCTAAAGACTCTACAAAAATGATTGTATATTCAGCACTTGGAATGATTTTAAGAGACTTTTTCAAAAGCTTAATGATAGAAATTAGAAAAACATTTAAAGAATTTGGAAACGAGAGTTTTAGTGATATATTCAAAAGATTTAAAGATAGAATCCATTACATTTGGGATGATATCAAAAAGAAATGGAAAAATATTTTTGCAAGTTCTTTAGAGGCAGGAATTCAAGCATTTTTATCTAATTTAGTTGTATTTGCTATAAATACTATATTTACAACTTTAAAAAGAATAGTTCAAGTTATTCGTGCTGGCTTTACTTCTTTATATAATGCGATAAAAATTATTATAAATCCTCCAAAAGATATGCCTAAAGAAGATATATATTTTGAGGCCGCTAAAATTTTTACAGCAGGTATTATCGCCTCACTCACAATGCTAGGAAGTGAGGCGATAAATAAATGGCTTATAACTATACCTGGGCTTAATGTTTTATTATCTTTACCTATACCATTTACGAGTGAAACTATAGGTGATGCAATTTCATTAAGTATAAGTGCTGCTTTTGGAGCTATTGTTAGCACTATTGTTGTTTTTTATATGGATAAATGGAAAAACAACTCCAAAATAGGAAATTTACGATTACAGCTTGTTACTCAAAGTGGTGTTATTTTAAATTGTAAAATAGCTCAAACATGGCTTATGCTAGATGATGCATATATTTTTTTAACACATGCAATAAATTCTATAAAAGAAAAGAATTTAATACTACAAAACAATCTCACTCAAGAGCTAAATACTTATAAAAAGATGGACGAGGAAAGAAAAACTAAAATATCTAATCTGAAGAAAAAGATTCTTGATCTAAAGGAATTGCATGATTAGTTATAGTAAAAGTAAACATAAAATTAGTATAATAAATTCACATGAATGTTTAACAAAAACAAATACACCTAATAAAAATGCAAATTCGCAAGAAGTAGCTAACATACTTAATAATAAAATTCACAAAGCTTCTAAAAAAATCATAGAGGCAAAAAAAGTTGCAAAATTAGCTAAAAATACTAAAAATACTTTTTTGGAAAATATGGCAAAAAATATACCTTTTGCTGGAATTTTTATTGATAGTGAAGAGATTAAAAAAATAAATATTCTAATAGAATTAAACATGATGAATATAGAGGCTATTGAAGCACAAAATGATTTAATTCAAGAAGTTATAAAACTCACATGTTATAGCATAGAATTTATAAATGACACAATCAACGATCTACAATTAATAATTTCCAAAACAAATGAAAATTATAGGACTAGCATTACAGAATTATCTTATGATACAAATGAAATTTTAGAAATATATAATGAACTTACAGATATTGTAATAAATCAAATGCAAGATCATACAAAACATTTTCAAGAAATTCAAATAAAAATAGAAAAAAATGAAGATGAAGTAAATCTAATTAAACAACAACAAAAAAACTTCACCGAAACTATTGAGTTACAAGAAAATAAAATAAACTCACTTAATAAAGATTTACTATTATCTTCAAAAAAAATCGACAATTTATCAATGCAACAAAATGAATTTATGCAAAAATATGAAAACCAAATAGCAAATTTATCGAAAGATATTATGCAGGAATTGGAAAATATAAAAACTGTAATAAAAAAACACGAAAATCTATTAGATAATAATATATTAAAAATAGTTTCTATTACATCTTTGGGGATTGCAATAATAGCAATTTTATTGCAATATATACAATAAACCATGCTAAACAAACTACCCCAACTTTTTTCATTGCTTTTTAGTTATAAATTAAACATCTTTAACATCATCTCAAAGCCAAAGCAAGCTTATACTTACACCAAGTTTGCTTTAGAGCTAAAAGAGCTTTATGAAAAAGAAAACGACAAAACCGAAGCTGCTTTTATCATCCTAGATAGAGTACTTAAATTTAAAAAAGAAAATCCTGATGATTTTAATGATTTTTTAAAGCTTATTCAAGAGCTTTTAACTACCTATGAAAACGATCCAAAAACAATCAAACAAAACATCAAAGATTTGCTAAAATAAACAAAAATAAAAAAGGTTGTATATGGAAAAAGACAAGCTTTCTACGCGTTTAGTTTCTATACTGCAGTGTTTAAACAATGGCGAGCGTTTTAGCTTAGAAGAGCTTGCGCAAGAATTTAATGTCAGCATTCGCACTATACAAAGAGACTTGCATGAACGCCTTGCTTTTATCCCTATAAAAAAAGAAAATGGAAAATACTTTTTAGAAGGCTATGTTTTAGGAAAATTAAGCTTTAAAGATATACAAAATTTTGCTATTTTAAGCGGTATAGATAGGCTTTATCCTAGTTTAGATAAAGAGTTTTTAAACGACTTGCTTAATGAAAAAATCAATAAAGCCTTTTTAGTCAAAACTCAAAGCTATGAAACACTTGATAGAGAAATTTTTGAAGAACTAAGCGCAGCTATCATAGCAAAACACTCCATTAACTTTCACTACAAAGAAAAACACAGAAAAGCTAATCCATACAAACTCATCAATATTGACCACATATGGTATCTTTTAGCAGATGAAAACGATACTTTAAAAACCTTTACTTTTTCTAAAATCGCAAAACTAAAAGTAGAAAAAAAAGAAATTTTTACCCCAAAAGAAGAGTTTTTAAAACAAATTCAAAAAGATCAAAGTAATTGGATTAGTAAAGAAAACAAAGAAGCTATTTTAAAACTTGATAAAAAAGCTAAAGAATATTTCTTAAGAAAAAATGCCCTTACTAAATACGAATTTATAAATGAGGATGAGAATTTTATTTACATCAAGGCATTTTATACCTATGATGATGAGCTTTTAAATTTAATAAGATATTGGATACCATATATTAAAATAAACAAACCTATTGTTTTAAAAGAAAAGCTTTTTAAGCAATTAAACGCATATATGCAAGATTAGCGTTTTTTTAATACATAGAGTTGTTCTTGTATATGCGTAGAGCGTTTAGAAAGGTTTCTACTGGCTCTAAAGGCATTGTATTTTTGCTCAAGCACAAAGCATTCTCCAAGACTTTGAAGTCTTTTTGTGAAATTTTCTTTTTTTACAAAACCCTCGCAATTATAAGAAAGCAATACAATCTTAGCTTTTAAATCATTTATCAAATCAAACAAAGCATCTTCAGCTTTTTTTTCTTTGTTAAAAGCACTGCGGTTCCAGTCTTTTGGTATGCCAGAAACCTTTGAAATTTCCTTTGGCTTTTTATAATTAGCGATTAAATTTAACATAAAATAATTTGATCCATAAGGGTGTTGATTATAAGGTGGGTCTAAATACGCTACATCAAAGCTATCAAGCTCTTTAGCTAAAATATTTGCGTCTTTTTGAAAAACCTCATACTCACAAGTAAAATTTGAAAAAATAGGCATTTTTAAAGCTATATCGCCTTTTATACGACTAAGTGCGTTTGCTCCATTTCCTCCAAATTTTCCCACTCCATTTTTATCTTTATAAAAACCTTTAAAAACCCCGCTTGTATTTGCATGCACACTTGCTTCATAAATAAGTGGTGCAATGAAATATTTTTGAATTTCTTTTGGCAGGCTTGAAATTTTTTCTCGCATAGAGTCTAAATACATAGCGTTTTTAAGCGTGTAAAAAACTCTTTCATTCTTTTGGATATACTCATCATCATTTGGTGCATAAAGCTTGCTTATAAAGCCTTTTTTGAGTTTTAAATCAGAAGTTAAAAAAGCATAATGTTTTTGTAATTCTTGTAAAAATTTCGCGTTTTGATTGCTTAAATAACACTCATTGATGATTTTAGAATAATCTTCCAAATCATTTGCCATGATAAAACTCGTATAAGGCTTCACAAAACGCGAAACTACCCCAGAGCCACTAAATACATCACAAAAACTAAATTTGTCTTTTTTAAGCTCATTTTGTGCGAATTTAAAGCCTTGATTTAAAAACTCGAGCAAAGATCTTTTATTACCAAGATAAGTTATGATTTGTTCTTTTAAAAATTGCGGATTTTCTTCTAGCATAAGTTTAAAATACAAGCCTCAAAAAGGCTTGTGATTATTTTTTCTTTTTAGGAGTTACTAGCATATTTACATAGCGTCCTTCGAGTAAAGGCTCTTTGTCTCTATCTGCTATATCTTCAACCATTTGCCAAATTTTTTCAAGCAAAGCTACCCCTGCTTCAGGAGAGCCCATCTCACGACCTTTTAAAAACACTCTAAATTTCACATGCTTGCCTTGCTCTAAAAACTCGCTTGCATGTTTGACTTTATAATTAATGTCATTTTGAGCGATTTTCACAGAAAGTTTGATTTCTTTTATATCAATAACTTTTTGTTTTTTCTTTGCTTCTTTTTGTTTCTTTTCTTGTTGATAACGGAATTTTCCATAATCCATTATCTTACATACAGGTGGTTTGGCTTCAGGGGCTATCATCACCAAATCAAGCCCTAGTCTATTTGCTATATCTAGTGCTTCATCACTACTAATAATGCCATAAACCTTGCCATCATCACCTATACATCTGATCTCATCTGCTTGAATTTCTTCATTTAGCAATACTTCTTTTTCTTTACTCAAAAGCGTACCTCACTTAATTTCTCCTTTGTTAGGGTTATAAATTCATCTAAAGTCATTGTTTTTTGTTCTTTTGCTCTTCTATCTCTTAAAGCCACACTTTTGTTTGCTACTTCTTCATCGCCTAAAACAAGTATCATAGGCACATGTGCTTTTTCGGCTGTGCGGATTTTTTTATTTAAGCTTTCATTTTTATTATACACTTCACTATCAATGCCAAGTTCTAAAAGTTTTCTTGCTATTTCTTTTGCATACTCATGATGATTTTGCGAAATAGGCACTATAGCTACTTGAGTTGGTGCTATGAAAAATGGCAACTCACCCGCACAATGCTCTACTAAAATTCCTATAAATCTTTCAAAAGAACCCAAAATAGCACGGTGAAGCATTACAGGTTGTTTTTTCTCATTATCTGCGTCTGTGTATTCGAGTTTAAAACGGCTTGGTAAGTTAAAATCTACTTGTATAGTTCCACACTGCCATTTTCTTTTTAGCGCATCAGTGATTTTAATATCGATTTTTGGACCATAGAAAGCTCCACCACCCTCATCAATACCATATTTTAAACCTTGCTCGTCTAAAGCTTCTTTTAAAGCCTTTGTAGCTATATCCCAAATTTCATCATCGCCTATTGCTTTTGCTGGGCGTGTTGAAATTTCCATTTCATAATCAAACTCAAAAGCTTTCATCAAAGTATCGACAAAGCTTAAAATTTCTAAAACTTGTTCTTTTATCTGACTTGGCATACAAAAAATATGCGCATCATCTTGAGTGAATTCTCTTACCCTAAAAAGCCCGTGTAAAACTCCACTTTTTTCATGGCGGTGCACCACGCCGTATTCAAAAAATTTCAAAGGTAAATCGCGATAACTTCTAACATCACTTTGATAAATTTTAATATGTCCTACACAATTCATCGGCTTAATGCCATATTCTTGCTCATCAATTTGCGTAAAATACATATTTTCTTTATAGTTTGCATAATGCCCACTAATTTTCCACGCATCAGCTTTTAAAAGTTCAGGCCCACGCACAGGCTCATAGCCTCTTAATCTATGTGCTTTATATAGCAAATGCTCTAATTTGCTTCTTAATTTTGCACCATTGCTAAGCCATATAGGAAGCCCACCGCCTATTTCATCATCAAAGGCAAAAAGTTTCATTTCATTACCAAGTTTTCTATGATCTCTTTTTTTAGCTTCTTCAATGATTTTTAAGTATTCATTTAAACTTTCTTTATCTGCAAAGGCAGTACCATAAATTCTTGTGAGCATTTCTCTTTTTTCATCACCACCCAAATACGCTCCCGCTACACGAGTAAGCTTGAAAAATCTTAAATATCTAGTGTTTGGTACATGAGGTCCACGGCATAAATCTTCAAATTCGCCTTGCTTATAAATACTTACTTTTCCATCAGGAATTCTTAGTAAAACTTCTTGTTTTAAATCATCATTAGCAAATTTTTCTTTAACCTCAGTCTTTGAGAGTTCATATTTTGTGATGTCTAGCTTTGCTTCAGCTAGTTCTTTCATTTTCTTTTCGATTTTGCTTAAGTCTTCTTCTGAAATCTTACTATCAACTCTAAAATCATAATAAAACCCATCTTCTATCACAGGTCCTACGAAAAATTTAGCCTCTGGATATAAACTTTTAATCGCTTGAGCCATTAAATGCGCACAAGAGTGGCGGATAACTTCTAAACTTTCTTTAGAGTTATCAAAATAAATCGGAGTTAAATTTGTATCATTGTTAAAACTTTGAGTATCTACCAAAGTTTCATTATTTGCATATGCAATTATATCTTTTGTCATTTCTACCCTTAACACTCACTAACCTTGTGAGCTTAAATTAAAATATAAGACTAATTTTAGCTATGAAAAACTTAAACTTTTTTTAAATAAAGGATATTTTTATATTTCAAACACCTGTTCTTGATATATCTAAAGTACCACTCATAAAAAGGTATAAAAATACAAAACCTAAAATTATCCTATAAATTCCAAAAGGTATGAAGTTTATTTTGCTAATTAATTTTAAAAATATTTTAATTACTATAAAAGCCACTACAAAAGCTGTTATAAAACCTATGGCTAAAGGAATGAAATTATTCATATTGCTTAGAACTTGTGGTTCTTTATAAATGCTATAAGCTGTTGCTATAATCATGGTAGGAATTGCAAGCAAAAATGAAAATTCAGAAGCAACTTTGCGATCAAGTCCGAGCAATAACCCACCTATGATACTTGCTCCACTTCTTGAAGTACCTGGTATAATAGCAAGAGCTTGAGTTAAACCTATCAAAAAAGCTTGTTTATAACTTACCTCATCTAAAGAGTGGATTGTATAGTCTTTTTTTCTATGTTTAAGTTCTATGATGATAAAAACAATCCCACCAATGATTAACATAGTAGCCACGGTATAGCCATTAAATATTTCTTTTAAAAACTTATATGCTATAAAACCCACCCCACCTGCAGGCAAAAAGCCCACAGCAAGTTTTAACCAAATATCAAGTTTTTGAGTTAGTTTTTCTTTAAAAATAAAAATCACCGCTAGTATAGAACCAAGCTGAATGATGATGAAAAAACTTCTCCAAAAATCATCTATATTTAAACCCAAAATTTCGGCACCTAAAATCATATGTCCTGTAGATGAAACAGGTAAAAATTCTGTCAAACCCTCGATAATTCCTAAAATCAAAGCATAATAATAATCTAAATTCATTTTTTAAGTACTCTTCTTGTAAAAATTAGCATGATCGCTACAAACACTACAAAACCTATAATCCCATCGTCTTTAAATGAAGTTGCAATAGCAAGTGGATCTTCAGCTCCACCTCTACTAATAGAAAGCACAGTTAAACCAGCTATTAATACTCCAAATAAACTCTCACCCACTATCAAACCAGAGGCAAATAAGGTTCCTTTTTGCTCATGCTCTTGAATAAGTTCTTTTTTATGAGCATTTTTAGCATATCTTTGCTCCAAACGCTTTTTGATTAAATACGCTAATAATCCGCCTACAAATAAAGGCATATTAACAGCAGGTGGTAAATATATACCTATACCCACGGCTAAAGGTGGTAAAGACATATTTTTCTTTCTTAATAAACGATCGACGATGATTATACCAACGCCCACAAAAGCTCCCGCTATAATATAACTCCAATCGATATTAGCATTAAAAATGCCTTGTGCTATAGTACTCATCAAATTTGCTTGTGGTGCAGCAAGCGCATTTGCCTCATCCATTCCTTCTCTTGGCATTGCACCCACAAAACCATAAGCTTGGTATAATAAATTTAACACAGGAGCTATAGCCAAAGCTCCAAACACACAGCCTATAATCAAAGAAACTTGTTGTTTCCAAGGAGTTGCACCTACTAAATAACCAGTTTTTAAATCTTGTAAATTATCATTAGAAATAGCAGCAGTTGCCAAAATAACACTGGTAGTAAATATAGCAAAAGCAATAGCAAATTTAGACATTAAAGGATCGCTAAATAAATCTACTTGATAACCCAAAAGTAAAATAATCAAAGAAGAAATCATAATCCCAATTAGTCCTATACCTGAAATAGGAGAAGATGATGAACCCACTAAACCTGCCATATATCCACAAGCAGAAGCTACAAAAAAGCCTATAAAAATAGCTACTAAAGTTCCTACCAAAGCAAAAAGAATTTGATAGCCACTTGCTAAATTTGAATCGGCCACAAAAGCATAAAATGAAATAAACAAACCTATACACATAAGCACAAATAAACCTAGCATAGCTTTTAAAGATAAATCCATATCTTTAGGATCTTGTGAGAGGTTTAATGAAGTTTTTTTAAGCATATTTTTCATGCCATCATATACAGGCTTTGCAAGTTCTATTAAAGTCCATAATGCTGCTATGGCAATAGCTCCTGTACCTATTAAGCGTACTTTTTGAGCCCAAATTTGATTAGCTATATCAAGCGCACTTAAGCTTGCATCAAAATTTTCTTTAGCAGAAAAATATGGCACAAAAACCATCCAAGCAAGCACCATACCCACAAGCAATGCAACACCTCCGGCTATACCTACTAAGTATCCAGCACCCAAAAGCGCCACTGAATAGCCCATAGAAAATCCAAAAGTCATTTTTTGCCAAATAAATGCAAAACTACTTCCACTTGAAAGTAGTTTAAAGCCACTTGAAAAAAGGCTTACAATAGAAGCTAATACTACACCAAGTGTGATTTCTTTTAAGCCCACCTTTCCTTTTTTATCAGCTTGATCTTTATTGGCCACTTTTAAAATTTCAGCAGCAGCCCTTCCTTCAGGATAAGCCAATTTACTCTCTACTACCATAGCTCTACGCAAAGGTATAGTAAAAAGCACGCCTAATCCACCTCCGCAAAGACAGAGCATAAAGGTAAGCCAAAGTGGAAATTCAAACCAATACCCACATATAAAAAGACCCGGTATAACAAAAATCACAGCCGAGAGCGTACCTGCAGCTGAAACTTGAGTTTGAACCATATTATTTTCTAAAATATTAGAATCTTTAAAGATTTTTAAAACAGCCATTGCAATTACAACAGCAGGAATAGAAGTAGAAAAAGTAAGACCAACTTTAAGCCCCAAATATACATTTGAGGCAGTAAAAATAATCGTTAAAATACTTCCTAGTATTATACCCCTAAGCGTAAGCTCCGGTAGTGAGTTTTTTGTATGCATTTTGTTTCTCCATTTTTATTGACAACCTTCACATTCTATAGTTCTATCAACCACATCATCATTTACTTTTTGACTATCAGGGCTTTCGCTTCTTAGATAGTAAGTTGATTTAACACCTAATTCCCAAGCAAGTTGATAAATTTCATTTAAATATCCACCGCTTGCTTTATCTAAAGAAACAAAGATATTTAATGATTGACCTTGATCAATCCATTTACCACGAATCGCTGCTGCTTTTACTAAGATTTTTTGATCAAGCTCATAAGCAGGAGTATAATACTGCCAAGTATTAGCGCTTAAATTTGGCACCACAGTTGGTATCATACCACTTAAGTTTTGCTCAAACCATTTTCTTTTATATACAGGCTCAATTGTTTGAGTAGTACCCACTAAAATCGAGATAGAAGAAGTTGGTGCTATAGCCATTAAATAACCATTTCTTATACCATCTCTTTTTAGTTTTTCTCTTAATTTTTCCCAATCACACTCGCTTTGATCAAACAAACCTTCACTTGCGGTAAGTTTTTTAGCATTTTCATTTGCTACATCAATTGGCACTATACCTTTACTCCAGTTTGATCCTTCAAAGTCAGGATAGCTTCCTTTTTCTAAGGCTAAATTTGAGCTAGCTAAAATTGCCTCATAGCTAATCATCTCCATAATACGATCAATTTTTTCAAAATGCTCATTAGAACCCCAATAAATTTGAGCTTCAGCCAGCATTTGCGCTTCACCCATTACACCAAGTCCTATAGCGCGTGATTTTAAGTTGGTATTTTTAACCTTTACATGGGGATAAAAATTCAAATCAATCACATTATCAAGCATTCTTATCGCCGTTGGTACTATTCTTTGGATATCTTCTTTAGTGTTGATTTTACTTAAGTTTATACTTGCTAGATTGCAAACTGCTGTTTTTCCTTCGTTTTTATATTTTTCTACTATGTAAACTTTTTTACCATTGATACTATCTAAAGTAGAAACTTTCTTAGCAAGTTTTTTATACCCTCCATCTATTGTAAGCTCTTCATCCTCGTCTAAATGAAGCTCTGTTTTATCATCAAATACGATTTTAATTTGATAATAGTTTGGATCTGTATTTTGAAAAATTTCTGTACATAAATTTGAACTTCTTATAATTCCTGCGTGGGAATTTGGATTTGTTTTGTTTGCACTATCTTTAAAACATAAAAATGGCATACCTGTTTCAAAATAAGATAAAAGTATTTTTTTCCAAAGCTCTTTTGCATCTATAATTTCTTTAGCTATGCTTTCATCTTTTTCAAATTCTTCGTATTTTTTTTCAAATTCTTCACCGTATAAATCGCATAAACTTGCTGTATCAGCAGGATCAAAAAGCGTCCATTTACCATTTGCCCTTACTCTTTTCATGAACAAATCATTAATCCACAAAGCAGGGAAAAGTTCATGCGCTCTTCTTCTTTCTTCGCCAGAATTTTTACGCAAATCTAAAAAGTCATTAATATCCATATGCCAAGGTTCGATATATACAGCAATCGCCCCTTTTCTAGTACCAAGTTGATCAACAGCAACGGCTATGTCATTAGTGATTTTTAAAAATGGTATGATCCCGCCTGCTGCGTTTTTATGCCCATCTATACTTCCACCCATAGCACGCACCTTAGACCAATCCCAGCCTATGCCACCGCCAAATTTAGATAAGAGTGCCATTTCTTGATAGGAATCAAAAATCCCTTCTATATTATCAGGTGTGCTTCCTATATAACATGAGCTTAATTGGTGTCTTGTAGTTCTTGCATTTGAAAGGGTTGGAGTTGCAAGCATTACTTCAAAAGTTGAGATCAAATCATAAAATTTTTTAGCCCAAGTTTGAGAATCTAATTCATTTTGTGCTAAAAACATCGCAATAGCCATAAACATTTGTTGTGGTAATTCTATAGGCATACCTTTAGAATCTTTAATCAAATACCTATCATACAAAGTTTTTATACCAAGATAAGTAAATTGCAAATCACGCTCTGGCTTGATATAAGCATTAAGATCATCTAAATCATATTTTTCTTTTAGGCCGATTAAAATCCTACCTTCTTTTTCGCCTTTTTCAAGGTATTCTCTTAAATGCTTATACCCATTATAACCACTTACTTTTTTATATAAATCATACAAAAACAATCTTGCGGCAACAAAGGTCCAATTAGGTCTATCAATATCTATTTTATCTACTGCTGTTTTTATAAGAGTTTGTTGGATTTCTTCTGTTGTTATACCATCACGAAATTGAATTTTTGCATCTACTTCAAGCTCACTTTGACTTACATTTTCTAAATTTGCCACCGCGTCGGTAGTATATTTTTTAATCTTAGAAACATCTAACTCTTCAGTTCTTCCATTTCTTTTTAATACTTTCACTCACAACCCCTAGTTTATTATTTAAAAGTTCTTTCAAAAATTTTATCTACATTTTTAGTATAGTAGTTATAATCAAAGCAATTTCTAATATCTGCTTCACTTAAAGAATTTTTCAAATCCTCATCAGCTAATAAAGCTAATAAAAACAAACTCTCGCCTTTTTCATTTAAAGCAGGCTTACCATTTTGTAAATCAGCCCAAACTTTCATAGCATTTCTTTGAACAATCTTGTAAGCTTCTTCTCTGCTTATACCTTTAAATGGAAGTTCAAGCAATACTCTTTGAGAAAATACAAGCCCTCCAGTTAAATTTAAATTTTTCATCATATTTTCTGGATATACCAAAAGCTTTTCTACCACACCGCATAATCTTGAAAGCATAAAATCAGTCGTGATAAAAGCATCAGGTAATACAAATCTTTCTACACTAGAATGTGATATATCTCTTTCATGCCACAATGCTACATTTTCTAAAGCAGGTGTTACATAAGCTCTTATCATCCTGCAAAGACCGGTAATATTTTCACTCAAAACAGGATTTCTTTTATGAGGCATAGCTGAACTTCCTTTTTGTCCTTGAGAAAAATATTCTTCAGCTTCATATACTTCTGTTCTTTGAAAATGGCGGATAGCAACAGCAATTTGCTCACAACTTGAAGCTAAAATAGCTAAAGCCGAGATAACTTGTGCGTAACGATCTCTTTGTATAACTTGGTTTGAAACTGGTGCTGGTTTAAGATCTAAATTTTTACAAACTTCTTCTTCAAATTCAAGTGGAGCATGAGCAAAATTTCCCATAGCACCACTGATTTTTCCATAGCTAATCACTTCTTTTGCATGAATAATTAAATCTTTTGCATGAACTAGCGAATCATACCAAATAGCCAAAACTAAACCAAAAGTTATAGGCTCTCCATGAATTCCATGACTTCTTCCCACCATTAAGGTATTTTTATGCTCATATGCTCTTGTTTTAATCGCTGCTAAAACTTGATCTAAATCTTGCAAGATTAGTTCCAAACTATCTTTAATCTGCAAAGCAACTGCAGTATCAATACAATCTGAACTTGTCATTGCATAATGTACAAAACGACTTTCCTCACCTAAGCTTTCACTTACACTAGTTAAAAAAGCGATAACATCATGTTTGGTAGTTTTTTCTATTTCATCTATTCTTGCTATATCAAATTTTGCATTTTTTATAATTTTTTCACAATCATCGTCTTTAATAAGACCAAGTTTATTCCATGCTTTCACAGCAGCTAATTCTACTTTTAGCCATGCATCATATTTTGCTTGCATGTCCCATTTTTTAGCCATGATTTCTCTACTATATCTTTCAACCATTTTCAAGACCTTTTTTTATATAATTTTTTATGAAAAAATAGTTTGAATTTTATTATAAATTACCTAAGAAAGTTATTAAATGGCATATATAAAAAAGAAACTAGCAAATAATGGAAAAAAGGCATTTAGACTACTTATGGATGAGTTGAAAATTTCTATGCGTGAAGCACAAAAACTCATTGATAAAAAAAGATTATTTTGTGATGGAAATTTGGTAGAAGAAAAAAATAAATTTTTAAATGGTTTAGTAGAATTAATCATATATGAAAACAACCCCAAAGGATTAGAAATAGTTTTTGAAAATGAAGATTTTGCCATCGTAGAAAAACCAAGTGGAGTACTAACTCATCCTAATGGGCGCAATTGTACTTATAGTCTTTGTGATGAAATTTGGCATTTATGGGGTGAAAAAGCTTGCGTAGCTCATAGACTAGATAAAGAAACAAGCGGACTTTTACTCATAGCAAAACATAAAAATACACAAATTGAGTTAAAAACTATGTTTGAAAAAAGATTAGTGCAAAAAAGCTATCTCGCTCTAGTAAAAGGAAAAACTAAAAAAGAATTTATAGTAGATAAAAGTATGGATTTAGCTAAAGACTATGATACAGTAAAAACTAGGATGCATATTTGTGAAAATGGTAAAGAAGCTTTAACACAATTTTATACTTTAGAATATTTTGAAAATTTAGATGCTAGTTTAGTTTTAGCTAAACCTCTAACAGGAAGACAACACCAAATAAGATTACATTTGTTTCATGTGAAACATAAAATTTTAGGTGAACCTTTATATGGTTTAGAAAAAACACAAATAGAGCAAATATTAGATGGAAAAATAAGTGATATAAAAAGAGCTCAAATTACAGGTGCTAAAAGATTGCTTTTACACTCTTTTAGCTTAGAATTTACATATAAAAATCAAAAATTTTTGATACAATCTCAAAAAGATATAAAAGGTGAATTTTTGAAAAATCTACCTTAATCTTTTTCTAATTTTAAAACCTTATCAGTTTGGATTGCAACTGCAATTTGCTTAGCTGGTTTACCATAATCTCTACAATAATCACAAGATTTATAAAAATCTTGAGAATAAAATTCAAAAAATCTTTCTTTAGAATCCTCTAAATTTAAAAAATCACCATTAAATTCTTCAAGTCCTTTTAAGCGTGACAAGGAGCTTGATATAGGACAAACAAAAATAGCTCCTTTAGGTGCTAATTGTTTATTTTCTAAGCCCTCAGATGTCATCAAACTTACACATGGCATTTGACAATTACGATAATTTTTGATTATATCTTCTTTACTTCTACCGCGTTTATAAATTTTTTTCAGGATCACTCCAAGTAGAATTTTCGCCACTAGAGTTCATAGAAAATGGAATTTTATTTTCTTTTAATTTTCTTAGAATGCTTTCTTGTTTTAGTGGAATTTTTAAATTTGGCGATCTTTTGTAGTCTGAAATTGTAATTTTTCTAACCTTATTAGATTTTTTTAACTTTTTCATCAATTCATCTTTAAAATCAATAGTTGCATTAGTAACTAAAGAAAAAGTTAGTATTTTCTTTTGAGCATCTAAATAATCAATCAATTGTGGTAAATCTTTAAACAACAGGGGTTCTCCGCCTATAATTCTAACTCTTGCAATAGAATCTACTTTAGATAAAAGTAGATCTAATGATTCCATAATGCCCTCTAAAGTACAGGTATATTGATTTGATGGTGAAAAATACTACATCAAATTATTACATGATTCACAACGCAAAGTACATCTTGTAGTTAAAACTAATTCTAAATAAGGAATATCCACCTTACCTTCTAAAACCCTCTTTTCGAAGTATTTTTTCAAATAAAATTTTTTCATCAAAGCAGCATAAGGAACTTTAAAAATTCTAGCAATTCCTCTTTTACCATTTAAATGAGAAAAATACCAAGAAATATTTGGCTTTATATATCTATTTTGAAATAATTGATTTTCTAACAATTGTTTTTTATCTATCATTATTTTTCCCTTCATTTTTTAATACATAAATAATCCCACCAAGTCCTATGATCACTACTATGCTTATAAAAATAAGTTGGACTATATCTAAAAAAGTCATTGTTTACTCTGCCTTTCTTTAAGCTGTCCGCATGCAGCTGAAATATCAAGTCCTTTACTTTCCCTTATCGTACAAGTAACACCTTTTGCGCTTAAATAATCTTGAATTTTAACCACATTTTCAACACTTGGTCTTTTATATAAACTTCCTTCGTGTGGATTAAAAAGTATTAAATTTACTTTGGCTTTTATACCATTTAAGAGCTTGACTAGTTCTTTTGCATGTTCTATTTTATCATTTATCCCATCAATTAAAAGGTATTCAAACATCACTCTTTTACGCTGATCTATAGGAAAATTTCTCACCGCTTCCATAATGCTTGCTATATTATAAGCTTTATTAATGGGCATTAATTCACTTCTAAGTTCATCATTTACAGCATGGAGTGAAATAGCCAAAAGCACACCTAAATTCATTTCTCCAAGCTCTTTAATTTGCTTTGCTAAACCACTTGTGCTTATAGTTTGTCTTCTAGGGCTTATCGCTAAAGCATCATTATCAGCTAAAATTTTAACTGCCTTAGAAACATTTTTAAGATTATCCAAAGGCTCTCCCATACCCATATAGACTATATTAACCCTTCTTTCATAAGGTATGTTATTATGTTTTTTAATCCATAAAATTTGTCCTACTATTTCTCCTGCAGTCAAATTTCTTTTCAAACCGCCTTTAGCAGTCAGACAAAAACTGCACCCACTTTTACACCCCACTTGAGAGGAAACACAAATAGTATATCTTGCATGTTTGATGATTTTTCCATTTTCATCTACAAGCTCTTCTTTCATAGGTAGCAAAACAGCTTCTATTTTTTTACCATCTAAAAGCTCAAAAAGATATTTAATACTCCCATCCTTGCTTTTTTCTTCTTTAAAACATTTTAAAGGTGAAAAATGAAAATTTTCTTGCAAAAACACCCTAAAGTCTTTTGGTAAAGATGACATTTGTAAAAAATCATCTGCATATTTTTTATATACCCATTCAAAAATTTGCTTTGCTCTAAATTTTGGCTGGACTAAATTTTCTAATTCTTCTTTAGTAAAATCTAATATATTTTTTAATTCACTCAATTTTTTTCCTATATAAGTTTCTTATCTAACAAAAAATCTTTTAATAATTCTTTTGCTTCTTGATGATTTTTTAAAAAATCTTCATGTGCAAATTCATTACAAAAATTTGTAGCACATAAATAACAAATTCCTTCTATTCCTTGCATTTTTGCACAAGAAAGCACAGCGTATGCCTCCATATTTTCTATATGTACGCCTTTTTTAAAAAATTCTTGAGCAATATTTTCATCTTTGCAAATATAATTTGAAGAATTAATCATAGTTTCATGTGAAACATTTAATCTAATCTCATTTGCTATAGGTGTATAAAAACTATCAAATAAATCTGCGTATTCTAAATTTACAGCATTAGAACTTTCATAAATGTCTAAAATTTTTCCTTCTTGGTAAATTCCACATGTACCTATAAAAATCACTCTATCTACTTTTACTTGACTTAAAATTTTACCTAGAGAAAAAGCAGAATTAACTAAGCCTACACCTATACTTTGTGCAAATTTAAAATCCTCATTTCCTCCTGCACACACTATAAGATTTTTCAAAAATTAACCTTTATAAAAAATAATTCAAATTTTATCTAATTAGCGCTTAAAATAATGCTATAATTAATATTTTTTAGATAAAATAAATTTATGATAAAAGCAAAAAAACATTTTGGGCAAAATTTTTTATATGATAAAAGCGTGGTAGATAAAATCATCCAAGCCATACCCAAAGATACTAAAAATATAGTTGAGATTGGGCCTGGCTTAGGTGATTTAACGCAAGAACTTTTGAAAATTCCACAAGCTCATATTAGAGCTTATGAGATTGATAAAGATTTGATTCCTATTTTAAATAAAAAATTTCAAAATGAGATTGAAGGTGGAAATTTTGAGCTTATTCATCAAAATGCAAGTGATGCTTTTGATCAAAGAAGTTTAAGCGATAAAGAGTACTTTTTAGTAGCAAATTTACCATATTATATTGCTACAAATTTGATTTTAAAAGCCCTAGAAGATCAAAATTGCCTTGGGCTTATAGTAATGGTGCAAAAAGAAGTGGCACAGAAATTTTGTGCGAATGAAAAAGAAAGTAATTTTTCGGCCTTAGGGGTGCTTTGTGCATTAATATGCCAAAGACAAATGCTTTTTGATATACAACCACAAAGCTTTAATCCTCCACCAAAAGTTACTTCAGCTGTAATGAAGTTAATAAAAACTACTCATTATCAGCAAAAATGTGAAAATATAGAAGCTTTTAAAGAATTTCTTAGAGCTTGTTTTCAAAATCCTAGAAAACAACTCTTATCTAATTTTAAAAATAAAAAAGAAAAAATTCTAAAAGCATTTGAAGCACTAAACATCTCTTCTACCTCAAGAGCTCATGAAATTAGCGTTGATTCATACCTTAAAATTTATGACTATTTAAAGGATGACTATGAGCGAAGAAAACAAAACTCAAGAACAAAATAAAACTAAAAGATTTAATAAATTTAGAAACAAAAGAAAAAAAGATTCACAAAATCAAGAGCAAAATAGTGAAATTAAAAATGAAACAAAAGTAGAAAATGCTCAAACTGAAGCTAGCGAAGAAAAAAAGAAAAAGAAAAAAAATAGAAATTTACCATCTAAATTAAGCGGTAATGAAGAATGGCAAATAGAACTTGCCAAAAGTATAGAAGCTAATAAAATCATGCACGAGCTAAGACTTCACCCTTTAAAACACAACAACTCAAGCGAACATAAAATTCGTATTACACCTTTGGGTGGGCTTGGGGAAATCGGTGGAAATATCACTGTTTTTGAAACCAACAACGATGCAATTATCGTTGATATAGGTATGAGTTTTCCAGATGGAACCATGCATGGAGTAGATATTATCATACCTGATTTTGACTATGTAAGAAAGATTAAAAACAAAATTCGCGCTATCATCATCACTCATGCTCATGAAGATCACATCGGTGCTGTGCCATATTTTTTCAAAGAATTTCAATTTCCTATCTACGCAACACCTTTAGCACTAGGTATGATTTCAAATAAATTTGAAGAGCATGGTTTAAAGGCTGAGCGTAAATGGTTTAGACCTATAACAAAAAGACAAATTTATGAAATAGGTGAATTTAATTTAGAATGGATTCACATAACCCACTCTATCATCGATGCTTGTGCTTTGGCTATTAAAACTAAAGCAGGAACCATCATACACACTGGCGATTTTAAAATAGATCAAACACCAATTGATGGCTATCCAACAGATTTAAGTCGTTTAGCTCAATATGGCGAAGAAGGCGTACTTTGTCTTTTAAGTGATAGTACAAACTCATATAAAGAAGGTTATACAAAAAGTGAAAGCTCCGTAGGACCTACTTTTGATCAAATTTTTGCCAAAACTAAAGGCAGGGTAATCATGAGCACCTTTAGCTCTAATATCCACCGCGTATATCAAGCTATTAGTTATGGTTTAAAATACGGCAGAAAAGTGTGTGTTATAGGGCGTTCTATGGAAAGAAATCTCTATACTACTATGGAACTTGGCTATATCAAACTTGATAGGAAAATTTTCATTGACGCTGATGAAGTAAGCAAATACAAAGACAACGAAGTACTAATTGTCACTACAGGAAGTCAAGGCGAGACCATGAGTGCTTTATATAGAATGGCAACTGATGAGCATAAATTTATCAAAATCAAACCTAGCGATCAAGTTATCATTTCAGCTAAAGCAATACCAGGTAATGAAGCAAATGTTTCTGCTGTACTTGATTTTCTTTTAAAAGCAGGAGCTAAAGTAGCTTATCAAGAATTTAGTGAAATTCATGTAAGCGGACATGCTAGTATAGAAGAACAAAAACTCATGCTAACTTTAGTAAAACCTAAATTTTTCTTACCAGTGCATGGAGAGTATAATCATATCAATAAACACAAAGAAACTGCTCTAAAATGTGGTATACCTGAAAGAAACATCTACTTAATGAGTGATGGGGATCAAGTAGAGCTTTGTCAAAAATACATCAAACGTGTAAAAACAGTTAAAACAGGAAAAGTCTTTGTGGATAATCAAATCAACAAACAAATCGCAGATGATGTGGTAATTGATAGACAAAAACTAGCAGATAGCGGTATAGTTGTCATCATCGCCCAGCTTGATAAAGCAAGTAAAACACTAATTAATAAACCAAGAGTATTTAGTTATGGCTTGGTAGCTGATAAACAAGATGGAGCATTCTCAAAAGAAATGAGTGATGTTTTAAGTCAATTTTTCCCAAATGTAAAAGATGAAATTTTAGATAATCCAAAAGTTTTAGAAGCTCAAATTAGACAAGTACTAAGAAAGCATATTTTTAGAAAAATCAAAAAATATCCAACCATAGTACCAACTATTTTTGTGATGTAAAGTAAAATTATGAGAATTAATAAATTCATCTCACACAATAGCAAATATTCTCGCCGTGAGGCTGATGAGCTAATCAAGCAAGGCTTAGTAAAAATCAATAAAAAAACAGCCTTGCTAAATGATAGTGTAAATGCTGAGGATAAAGTTTTTATCAATGGTAAAAAACTCCATAAAAAAACACAATTTTCAGTCATCATTTATCACAAACAAAAAGGCGAAATAGTTAGTAAAAAAGATGATAGAGGCAGAAAAACCATCTATCATACTTTACCAAAACAATTTAGCACTTGGCTTAGCGTAGGAAGACTTGACTTTGCAAGCGAGGGATTACTTTTACTAACTGATTCACCTGTAATAGCAGATGCACTTATGCATAGTGATTTAGAAAGAGAATATTACTTAAAAGTAAAAGGTAATATAGATAAAAATGTCATCGAAGCTATGCAAAATGGCTTAGAAATTCAAAATGAAAAAAAAGGGGCTCACGCCAAAACTAAAATAACCTCAATGAGTTTTGCTCCATTTTTAGGCTTTGAAATTTTTGGTTCAAGCGGAGGCTATACGAAACTAAAAGTAATCATTAATGAAGGTAAAAATAGGGAGCTAAGACGCTTTTTTGGACATTTTGATTTAGAAGTGATGGATCTTAAAAGAGTGGCATTTGGAGCATTAGATCTTGGTATGTTAAAAGCTGGTAAATATCGTTATTTGGAAAATGGCGAGTATGAAAAACTGCGCGATTTTTTAAAAATAAATGATATTAGGTATTAAAATTAATACTTTAAAAATACTTAAATTAATTAAAATTTAATTTTAATTTTGTATAATTAGCAATTTAATTTATATAAAAAAGGAAAATTATGGCAAACCATAAATCTGCTGAAAAAAGAGCAAGACAAACTATCAAAAGAACTGAAAGAAATAGATTTTATAGAACAAGATTAAAAAACATTACAAAAGCGGTTCGTGAAGCAGCGGCAAATAACGATAAAGAAGCTGCACAAAATGCATTAAAAGTAGCTAATAAAAGCATTCACGCTATGGTAAGTCGCGGATTTTTGAAAAAACAAACTGCATCACGCCGTGTTAGCAGATTAGCATTATTGGTAAACAAATTAGCATAATTAATGTTAGCTGATAAACTCAAACCTTTTTTAGCACGCTTTGATGAGTTAAATACTCTTCTTAGTGATGTTAATATCTCTAATGATATTTCTAAAATGACAGCTCTATCTAAAGAGCAAAAAAATTTAGAACCCATAGTAGAAAAAGCAAAAGAATATCTCAAAACCTTAGATGATATAGAAGAAAATAAACTTCTTTTATCTGATCCTGAACTAGGTGAACTTGCAAAAGAAGAACTTAAAAATCTCGAAGTTTTAAAGCCACAACTTGAAGAAAAATTAAAAATTCTTTTATTACCTAAAGATCCAAACGATGATAAGAATATCTTTTTAGAAATTCGTGCAGGCACAGGTGGCGATGAAGCTTCTTTATTTGTTGGGGATTTAGTAAAAGCTTATATACGCTATGCTGAAAATCGTGATTATAAATACGAAATAGTCAGCTCAAGTGAAGGTAGCGTAGGTGGATTTAAAGAAATCATCATTCTTATCAAAGGAAATGGAGCTTATTCAAGGCTAAAATACGAAGGTGGCACACATAGGGTTCAAAGAGTACCTGAAACAGAATCTCAAGGTAGAGTTCATACTTCAGCTATTACAGTGGCTATTATGCCTGAAGTTGATGATGTTGAAATTCAAATCAATCCAAATGATTTAAAAATCGATGTAATGCGTAGTAGCGGTCATGGTGGTCAAAGCGTAAATACCACAGATAGTGCTGTAAGAATCACTCACATTCCAACAGGTATAGTTGTAGTAAATCAAGATGGTAAAAGCCAACATAAAAACAAAGAAAGTGCCATGAAAGTCTTAAAGGCAAGACTTTTTGAAATGCAAGAACAAGAACGCTTAGCTAAAGAAAGTCAAGCAAGAAAATCACAAGTTGGAAGTGGCGATAGAAGCGAACGCATACGCACTTATAATTTCCCTCAAAATAGAATTAGTGATCATAGAATAAATCTTACTTTATATAGACTTGATGCGATTTTAGAAGGTGGACTTTTTGATGAAATCATTGAGCCATTAATCGCTTATTATCAAGCAGAGGCTTTAAAACAAGAAAATTTATAATTCTTGTTTTAATTATTGCTTGCTAATAAAATTCTATATTGTTCTTTATCAACATTTATCAAAAGCGAAACTAATTTAAAAGCTCTAAATTTTTCCATTACAAAAAGATCTTTACTATCTTTTAAAACTATAGCAACTAAATTTTTCATTACTTTATCAAGCCAAATATTTTTATATTTATCATTTGCTGAATGATATCTTCCAATAGCATTCCAATTAAACCCATATCGTTGTATAATTTCATAAAGTAATCTTGCTGCTATGTCTATATTTGCACTAACTTTTACAATCTCCTTTTCGCTAACACCATAACGCTTTAAATGAATGCTATTAATTTGCATTAAACCATAATCTCTTGTTTGATTTTTATTTCTACCAATGATATTATGTTCATAAGCTGCATTCTCTGTCAAAGCTATGGCTTTAAGTAATGCCATGGGTATGTTATACTTTCTAGCTGCGATTTTAAAATCTTTATCATATTTATAAAAATTTTCAGGTATATAAGTATCACCTATAAAAATTTTTGTATCAAAAGCAAAAGTAAAATTAAAAAATATTGCTAATAATAAAATCCTTTTTAACATTTTACTCCTTTATAGTACTTATGCTATAGCAAATTTATAAATAAAAATTATGCAAATAAGTTAATAAATTATCTAAGAATTTCTTTTATAGTAAGTTGAGGGGTGATTAATCCTCTAAAATTATTTTTAGAAATACTAGCTATAAAATCAATATTTTCACCAATTTCTGGCTCATAATCAAAGTTAAAAAATAAAGCTTCTAAAGTCTTATTTCCTTGTGTTAAAATAAGTTTTATATGATTTTCATCTTTACCAAGTCTTTTTTTGTTTTTTACAAAAAGCTTATCAAATTTAAAATATGGTCTTGGGTTTTTATGCCCAAAAGGTTCAAAAAATTCCAATATCTCTAAAAGTTCAAAATCAACTTCATTTGGATCAATACTACCTAAAACCTCATCAGTATTGTAAAAATCATCTTTAGGGATATTTTGACAAATTTCATAAAGCTTATTTTTAAAAATACCAAATTTTTCAAGCTCGACTAAAACTCCAGCTGCACCTTTATGTCCACCATAGCTTAAAACAAATTCTTTAGCTTGTTCTATAACATTTAAAATATCTATCCTACCCACGCTTCTAACGCTAGCTTTAGCCTTTTGCTCACATTCTGAAAAAACAAAGGCAGGCTTGTTAAAATGCTTTGCTAAACGACTTGCAACTATACCCAAAACACCCTCATGCCAATTTTGACCATTGACAATAATCACAGGATCATTTTCATCAACTTGTTCTAAACATTGTTTAAAAAGCTCGCGCTCTTCATCTTTACGGCTATTATTATAAGTAATGATTTGTTCTAAATAACCCATAACCTCATTAATATTTTTAGAATGCAAAAATTTATAAGAAATAATCGCATCATCCATTCTACCTGCACTATTAATCAAAGGTGCAATTAAAAAACTAATATTATCAAGCTCAAATTTATCCTTACCAAAATACTGCTTGATAGCTTTAAATGCAACTCGTTTTGAATCATTAATACACTCTATGCCTTTTCTAACTAAGGCTCTATTTAAATCTCTAAGCTCCATCATATCTGCGATAATTGCGATAGATAAAAGCTCTATAAATTTACACATATTATAATTAATCTTACATACTTCTTTTATAGCAGCAACTAAATACCAAGCCACTTGAGCACCACAAATTTCAATATCAGGAAATTCACAATCTTGTTGTTTAGGATTAATGATCGCATAAGCTTTTGGTAAAGTAGCTGGAGGCATATGATGATCGGTAATGATTAAATCAATTCCTTTTTGTAAACAAAGCTCTGCTGCATCAAAAGCTGCTATACCATTATCTACAGTGATGATTAAATCTACCCCATTAAGTTCATTGATGATTTCTTCATTTAGACCATATCCATCTTTAAAACGATTTGGAATTTTTACCACATAGTCATATCCGATATCATCAAAAAATTCAGATAAAATCACACAAGAAATCACCCCATCTACATCATAATCTCCAACAATAGCAAGCTTTTGATTTTTTTCAATCGCTTCTTTAATACGCAAAGCACCCTTATAGACATCTTTTAAACAAGATGGCATAGGTAAATCACAAAGCTTTACATGTGTATCGTTAATAAAACGCTGGTGTAAAATTTCTTTTATTTTGGCTTTATTTAGCATGATTTGTTAAAGATGCCTTGATAAAAGAAAAAATAGCCGGATTAACCCTAACTAAGCGTGAAGTAAATTCAGGGTGAAACTGCACTGCTAAGAAAAATGGATGATCTTTAAGCTCTACAGCCTCAACTAAACCTTCATTTTCCCCGCTTATAATAAGCCCATTTTTTTCAAACATTTCTTTATATTTTGGATTAGCTTCATAGCGGTGGCGGTGGCGTTCTTTTACACTTTTTTGATTATCATAAACCTTACTTAAAAGTGTATTTGGCTTGATATGACACTCATAAGCTCCAAGACGCATAGTTCCACCAAGTGGAGTTTTACTTGTTCTAATTTGCTTTTCTCCACTTGCGTCAATAAATTCATCAATCAAAAAGATGATAGGATTTTTACAATTTGGATTAAACTCGTGAGAATTTGCATCTTCTAGTTTTAAAACATTGCGTGCAAATTCCACTAAAGAAAGCTGCATACCCAAACAAATTCCTAAAAATGGAATTTTATTTTCTCTTGCATATTGTATGGCTTTGATTTTTCCTTCTACTCCACGGTAGCCAAAACCACCTGCTACTAAAATCCCATTTACATCTTTAAAGCTTTCTTCGACATTTGCATTTTCTAATTTTTCACTATCAATCCATTTTAAATTTACTCTTGCATCAAGTGCTGCACCTGCATGGATAATGGCCTCTGTTAAGCTTTTATAGCTTTCTTTTAAATCTACATATTTTCCTACAAAAGCGATACTAAGTTCATTACTTGGAGCGATGACTCTTTTTACTAAAGAATCCCATTCGTTCATACTTGGCTTTAAATTTTGAAGATCTAATAAACTTGCAATAGAATTTAAAATATCTTGTTTTAAAAAATTTAGTGGAATTTGATAAATACTAGCTGCATCCACACTTTCTATAACGCAGTTTTTTTCAACTCCGCATGAAATTGCGATTTTGTCTTTTAACTCTCTATCTAAAGATTTTTCACTTCTGCAAATGATCATATCAGGGCTTATACCTATACGGCGTAATTCTCCCACACTATGTTGAGTTGGTTTTGTTTTAAGTTCTCCTGCTGCTTTGATAAATGGCACTAAAGTCAAGTGAATATTAATAGCATTGTATTTACCCACTTCAAGTTTTAAAGCTCTAATAGCTTCTAAAAATGGTAAGCCTTCTATATCTCCTACCGTGCCACCTATTTCAACGATTAAAATATCTTTATCAACTCCGGCCTTTTTAATGCGATCTTTTATCTCATCAACTATATGAGGGATTACTTGTATAGTTTTTCCTAAGTAATCTCCTCTTCTTTCTTTTTCTATAACACTTTGATAAACTCTTCCTGTGGTAAAGTTATTATCTTGAGTTAAATTCTCATTTAAAAATCTCTCATAATGTCCTAAGTCTAAATCTGTCTCAGCTCCATCTTCAGTTACAAACACTTCCCCATGCTCTAAAGGACTCATCGTGCCAGGATCTACATTAATATAAGGATCTGCTTTTAAAATACTTACTTTTAAACCTGAATTTTTTAAAATAGTAGCAATAGATGCTGCTGCTATACCTTTTCCTAATGAGCTTAAAACACCACCGGTTACAAAAATATATTTAGTTTGTTTTAATTTCATAAAATAACCTTAATTTCTTTTTTTAAAATTATAACGAATAAAAAATTTTATTTTTATAAACATTTGTGTAAAATTCAATTATTTTTGAAGGAAATTTTCGATGAAAATCACATTATTAAATCATACTCCACTTTCTGTATGCTCTCATGCAACAAGAACATGTTGGCAAAGTTTTGACAAAGGTGATTGTGGTGGTGAGAAAGACAAAGAATTAATCGATCGAGTGGGAAATAAATTCAAACATGCTTCAACCTTAGAGCATTTAAACTATACTTTTTATATACAAGGTATTTCAAGAGCATGTTTACAAGAAGTTGCAAGACACCGCCACACTAGTCCTAGTGTAAAAAGCACAAGATATACTTTAAAAGAACTAAGAAATGAAAGCGAATTTAAAGAAAATGACTTTGAAAATGCTAAAAGATACTTAGTATTAACCGGAAATGAAGTAGTGGATAATGCAAGTATCAAAGCTTTAGAAAATCTGCGTTTGATTTTGCAAAATAGCATTAGTTTAGATATAGCAAAATACTGCTTACCAGAAAGCTATAAAACAGAATTAACTTTAACGATTAATGCAAGAAGTTTGCAAAATTTTATCACTCTAAGAAGCTCAAAATCAGCTCTTTGGGAGATAAGAAATTTAGCAAATGCTTTATTTGAAAACTTACCTGAGGAACATCAATTTATTTTTAAGCATTGTGTTTATCAAGAAGAAAATTCCCAAGATTAATTGGGAATTTTTACTTATATTTTTTTAAGAAATTCAGTTTTCAAAACAATCACACCAAATTTATCTACTTTAGCTTCAATTTCAGTGTCTTTGTTTGTAAGTTTAATATTTTTTATAGTCGTGCCACGCTTTAAAGTAGTGCTTGCACCTTTTACCTTTAAATCTTTCACAACACTTACACTATCACCTGCATTAAGCTCAGTTCCATTTGCATCTTTTGGCATATATTCTCCTTAGAATTTATAAGTATATCCTAGATATAGACCATAATTTGTTTGTTTAGGATCGTAAAAGTTTGAACCTACCTTACTTTGGTAGAAATTTCTTGTATTATAATGAGTTTGCTCAGCTTTAAAACCAAACTCAATTTCATTTGCTTGATTTAACTCATATAAAGCACCGATTTTTGCTCCATAAGTATAACCATCAAAATCTTGAGATAATGATAAAAAGCTTGTTTTTAAAGTAATATCCGTTCTTGCATAGCCACCATATACACCTAAAACAGCTCTTGTTTTTTCAAAGATTTTTGGAGTAAAATCATAACCAAGCAAAAACTTATGTGTAGTAAATTCTCCATCAATTTTAAACTTTGTAGTATTGATTACATCACTAAATTCGCTTGAATAATTATAAGCACCATAAATTCTATGGTTTTCACTAAAACGATAACCAACTCTTAAACCAAAAACAGGAACATTACCTTCTAAATCACCATTAAATTTTTTATTATTTTTAGTATGATCAAGATCAGATTTTACCTTAGTATGAAACCAACCAGCATCAATACCTAATAATATTCCTGAATTTTCATCAGCTAAAGCTAAATTTGAAACCAAAGCAACACTTGCAACTAAACTAAATAATTTTAATTTCATATTTTCCTCCTTAAAATAAGACTTAATATATCCTTTTATTTTTAATAAAAACTTAATTTTGTGGTACCACTAAATCAGATCTACACTCAATCACGGTATGAACATTACCACGAGGGTTAAAATCACCTACTACTTTTATCCATTTTGGATCAAGTTTTTCTTTTAAAGTATTATAAATTTCATTAATACTTGCTTCATGTGAAACATTTCTATACATAAAGGTATTAATATAAAGTTTGATTGCTTTAAGTTCTACTACTAATTTATTTGGAATGTATTCTAAGTAAATTGTAGCAAAATCAGGATACCCACTACGCGGACAACAACACATAAATTCAGGTAAAGTGATTTTAATCACATAATCATTTTTGGCATCATTTGGCCAAACTTCCATATTTTCTACACTAAATTCTTTGATTTCTTTTTCACCATATCGCATTTATAATCCTTAGTTTGTTTTTAAAACTTTATAATACCACAATATTTTATATTTTATTTTGACAAAATTTAAAAAGCTTATCTTGAAGTAAAAGTAATTTTTCACTTTCATTACTAAGAATTTTTATACACAAACCCTCATAAAAAAGTTGATTTATATCGTCAAATGAAGCTTTTAATTCTTCATAAAACTCATCGTATCCAAAAAGATAAATACTCAAATAATGCGTATGATTTGCAAAAAAATTTAAATCATTTTCTTTCATATAAGAAGGATTGATTTTAATTTTATCATTTAAAATTAAAGTATCATTTCTATAAATTTGAGTTAAACTCTCATAATTTTTAAAAGCAAATTTTTCATCCATAGCCACTCTACCAAAAATGACAAAATCAACATAAACTAATCTTGAAAAAGAAGCTAGATTAATCTTTGTATTTTGTATAAAATTTGCATTTTCTTGAAGCAAAAGTGGCTTTGGCATATAAAAAAAGCTTGCATTTTCTTCAAGAGTAAAATCAATATTTTTACTCGCAAAAGAATCTTTAGTATCATATACCTTTTCATAACTTTGTGTGAGTATAGCGGTGTTTGTACTTTTCTTACATATGATTTCAAAACTTAAATGATCCTCTTTAAAAATTCCAGCACTAGAGTTTAAAACATATATACTAGTCAATTTTTTATCATAAAAATTCCTCATAAGCTTAAAAGGAGGTGTGAAAAAAGAATTTTTTATGATAGTTTTTTCATTGATAGTATCTAATGTAAGTTTAAAAACACTCTTTTGAGCAAACAAATCAATCCTTTAAAAGTGTGTATTTTTTAATCCAAGTAATGATTTCATCTAAACCTTCTTTAGTTTGAAGATTACTCATGATAAAAGGTCTATCTCCACGCATTTTTAAAGTATCTTCTTGCATAATTTTTAAAGAAGCATTCACATAAGGAGCTAAGTCTATTTTATTGATAATCATTAAATCAGATCTACAAATAGCAGGACCACCTTTGCGTGGAATTTTTTCTCCTTGAGCAACATCTATAACAAAGATAAAAAAATCCACAAGTTCAGGTGAAAAAGTCATTGATAAATTATCTCCACCACTTTCTATAAAAATAAGATCTAAATCACTAAAACGCTCTTGTAAAAGTTCAACAGCTTCAAGATTACAAGAAGCATCTTCTCTAATGGCTGTATGAGGACAACCTCCAGTTTGCACTCCAATGATTCTTTCTTTTTCAAGAACGCCTTGTTTGATTAAAAAATTTGCATCTTCATTTGTATAAATATCATTCGTAATTACAGCCAAAGAAAGCTCATCTTTTAAAGCTTGACATAAATTTAATACTAAAGCTGTTTTACCACTACCTACAGGACCACCTATGCCTATTTTAACCATTATAACCCTTTTAAGAAATATAAATTTTAAATGCTAAATTTTGGTGTTTTATACCCAAATAATCATTTAAGACATTATGATTTTCACACCAATCTTTTAAAGTTAAATTTTGTAATTTAGAAAGAACCTTTTGAAAATCTTGCTGTAATTGAAAAAGTAAAATCTGTCCTTCATTTTGTGATAAAGGCACGATTTTTACAAGAATATTAACAAAATTACTCATTAAAGCAAACAAAAAACTTTCATACATAAAATCAAGCTCATTATCTTTACAAAATAAAGCATATACAAAAGGATAAATAGGAGTTTGATTTCCTTTAATGTATTGATTTAATAAAGGATTTGATAATCCATAAAGACTGACATTTTTTACAAAGCGTTTAGCTAGAAAAACATAAGCTTGACTTTGTTCTTTTGCAACTATACTTGATAAAAACTTTCTTTGATAAATTAGTAAATTTTTTACATCATTTGCGTTTTCATAAGCTATTTTCAAAGCTAAAAGTTCAAAATACAAAATATTAGAATAAAGCTGAGTTTTTAAAACTTTTTTAGCATCTTCTATATTTTTTATATAAGCAAAATTCACATAAGATTCTAAACCAAAAGAATGTGAAAAAGCTCCTATAGGAAAAGAAGAATCACTAATTTGTAAAAGTAAAAAATTTAATTTATTCATCTTTATTCTTTAATAAGTTTAAAATTTGGATCAACTTGGATAAAACTTGGCATATCAAGCATATATTTTGGCTCTAAAATTTCCTCACATTTTTCGTATTTTATATTAAATTTTTCTAAAAATCTTATAATAGAGTTTTGCTCTAAAGTAAGAAGTTTATGATCTTTATAAAATAAATTTAAGTGCATATTGCCCACTTGATAACTTATTAAAGCAAGGTTGTATTCATTTTCTATGTGAATTTTTAAAACCTTTTCAGGTTTAATCTTCACTAAAATCAAAAAATCCTCATCATATAAACAATCATTATGATTTAAACCTTTATTACCAGGCATTTTTATAGCGACATCTAGTCCTTTTAAAGTAGTTGTTCTTAATATCTTTTTAAAAGTATCAAACCAACTAAGCTCTAAAAAATCGCATTCTTTATTTAAATCATAATGCGTTATTTTATCTTGAAGTAAAATCATCAAATCATAAAATATTTTCTAGCTAAAGCTAAAGAATCAACGCTCTTAGAGCTAATAAGCTCACCATTTATTTTTACTTCATAAGTTTGTGGATTTACTTCTATATCTTGAACTTTATCATTAAATTTTAAGTCTTTTTTAGTGATATTTCTACAATTTTTTACTGCAACACATTTTCTTTTTAAGCTTAATTTTTCAGGTATATTAGCATCTAAAGAAGCTTTAGAAACAAAATGTAAAGCATTTTCATTTAAATTTGCACCAAACATTTTTTCATAGATAATAGGCTCAGGTGTTGGGATAGAAGCATTAGCATCGCCTATTTTTGCACCTACTATCAAGCCACCTTTTAAAATAAGCTTTGGTTTTACTCCAAAAAATTTAGGTTGCCAAAGCACTAAATCAGCAAATTTTCCTACTTCAATAGAACCAACATAACTATCAATCCCATGTGCAATAGCAGGATTTATAGTATATTTTGCTATGTAGCGTTTAATACGGAAATTATCATCTAAATCATTATCTTCCTTCAAGGCACCAAATTCTTTTTTACATTTATCAGCACTTTGCCATGTTCTTAAAATCACCTCACCTACGCGTCCCATAGCTTGAGAATCACTACTCATAATGCTAAAAACACCCATATCATGAAGTTTATCTTCTGCTGCTATAGTTTCAGGACGAATTCTACTATCTGCAAATTCAACATCTTCTTTGATTTTATTATCTAAATGATGACAAACCATAAGCATATCTAAATGTTCATCAATGGTATTTTTAGTAAAAGGCATAGTAGGATTAGTACTTGCAGGTAAAACATTTTCAAAACCTGCCATTTTAATAATATCAGGAGCATGGCCACCACCTGCACCTTCAGTGTGAAAAGTATGGATAACTCTACCATTAATAGCTTTAATTGTATCTTCTACAAAACCTGCTTCATTTAAAGTATCTGTATGGATAGCTACTTGTATATCCATTTCATCAGCTATATTTAAACTAGCATCAATCACACTAGAAGTAGCACCCCAATCTTCATGAATTTTTAAGCCGCATGCACCGGCTATGATTTGCTCTTTTAAAGCATTTTTATTACTTGAATTTCCTTTACCTAAAAAGCCAAAATTCATAGGGTAATTTTGCGTAGCTTTTAACATAGAATGTATATGATAAGCCCCACTTGTGCAAGTTGTAGCATTTGTTCCCTCACTTGGTCCTATGCCACCTCCTATCATAGTAGTAACACCACTATATAAGGCACATTCAATTTGAGTTGGGGAGATAAAATGTATATGAGTATCAATACCACCTGAAGTTACTATTAAACCTTCTGCACCGATAATATCTGTACTTGTGCCTATAACTAAGCTAGGATCAACTCCATCTTGTATATCAGGATTGCCTGCTTTTCCTATACCTACTATATAGCCATTTTTTATCCCAATATCTGCTTTATAAATACCGGTATAATCAACAATCAAAGCATTAGTTAAAACTAAATCCGGAAATTCTCCCTCACTTACACTTTGAGCCATACCATCTCTAATATTTTTACCACCACCAAATTTAACTTCTTCGCCATATAAAGTATAATCTTTTTCTACTCTTAAAATCAAATCTGTATCTGCTAATCTTACTCTATCATTAGTTGTTGGACCATACATATTCACATAGTCTTTTTTGCTAATCTTAATCAAAGAAATCCTTTCTCTTTTGCTTTTGATAAAGCTTTAGTTTTATTTTCATCATTGATAAAATCATCACAAAGATTATTAAAACCTAAAACCTTTTTTAAACCACCAAATTCTATTAAACTTACTGTTTTTTCTTCACCTGGTTCAAATCTCACACTTGTTCCTGAAGCGATATTTAACCTTTTACCATAAGCTTTTTCTCTGTCAAAAGACAAAAAGCGATTAACTTCAAAGAAATGAAAATGCGAACCAACTTGTATAGGACGATCACCTTTATTGCTTACTTTAATTTCTATAGAAGTTTTATTTTCATTAAGCACAATAAATTCTGATGATAAAAATATCTCTCCAGCTTTTATTTTATCATCATTTGCTATAGGCTCATGTATAGTAACTAATTTTGTGCCATCTTCAAAAGGAAGTTCTATTTGAATTTCTTCAAGTATACTTGCAACACCATCAATCACATCTTCACTTGTAAGTAAAGTTTTCCCTATGCTCATCAATTCACTCACACTTAAATTTTTTCTTGCAAGTTCCATTAATTCATAACATATATAAGCTAAAGCTTCATTATAATTTAATTTTATTTTTTGCTCTTTTCTATCTTTAGCGATTTTCCCTGCATAATGAAGCATTAATCGTTGCAATTGCTGCTGAGTAAAATGCATTTTAATCCTTATAAATTTTTTAGATATTATATAACTATTTGCTTGCTTTTAAGCAAAAAATTCTATTACATTTTTTAATTCTATTTTATAGTCTTTTTGAATTTCTATAAAAGGAAGATTTAAATTTTCACATTGAGCTTTAAATTTTTGATGATTTAAAATAAGAGTGTTTATTTCTTCTTTTTCACTAAATAAACGCTTTTCTATAACATTTTCATTTTGATAGATTAATTCATAATTTTGCAAAATATATTCTTTTGAAAAAACGATATAAAGTATTTTAATATCAGAATGATTTTGAAATTTTTGTAACTTTTTTGGAGTAAGATAAAATCCTTCAATGATTAAATTTTGTTTATTTTCTATACAAATTTAAATCATACCATCTACAATAGGAAACAAAAAATCAGTTATTTTTTCATCCTCATCTACTCTAAAAGGACAATTTTTCAAGAAGTCTTTGAGCAAGCAAGGTCTTTCCACTATGACCTTGCCCTCCAGTTAAAAAAATCATTTAAAAATTAAACATCCAAATGTTTAACATCTTTAGCATGAGCTTGTATATACTCACGGCGTGGTTCTACATCATCACCCATGAAAAGGTTGAAAGTATCATTTGCTCTTTGAGCATCCTCTATGGTGATCTTTAACAAACGACGATTACTTGGATCCATAGTTGTTTCCCAAAGTTGTTCAGGATTCATCTCACCAAGACCTTTATAGCGTTGTATATAAGCACCTTTTTTAGCATTTTTTTCAACTTCATCTAAAATTTCTAAAATATCTTTATCAAATTTTAAGTCTCTATCTTTAATTTTTTGATAAATATAATTTGCCTCTTCATATAAAGGATTAGCAAATAAATCATCATTGATGATAAGCTCTTCTAAACCATTTTCAGTTTGTACATAAACACGAATTTCATTTTCATTGATATATGAATTTAAGATATTGTGATTTTGTTTTTCTAAAAATTCTTTTATGACTTTAAATAATTCTTCATTAGAAGCTTTTATCAAATCAGGATTTTCTATCAAATACCTAATCACTGAAATTACATTAAATCTTTTTTCTAATTCTTTTAAAACACTTCTATAAGCTGCAACGATTTTTAGAAAATCTTTTAAATCGTTTAATCCTATACCCTCATAAGTAGAACTTTCTATACCTGTTTCGATCAAATAATCATTTAAAGCTTTTTCATCTTTTAGATAAATTTCTTTTTTTTGACCTTTTTTATAGCGATATAAAGGTGGTTGAGCTAAATAAATATGTCCATTTGTTACAAGATCATTCATAAAACGGAAGAAAAATGTCAAAAGCAAAGTTTGTATGTGAGAACCATCTACATCAGCATCTGTCATAATGATAATTTTATGATATCTTAGTTTTTCTATATCAAACTCATCACCAATACCACAACCAAAAGCTGTGATCATATTTTGAATTTGTTCACTTTTTAAAATTTTATCTAGTCTTGCTTTTTCAACATTGAGTATTTTACCTCTTAAAGGTAAAATCGCTTGGAAAGTTCTTTCTCTACCTTGTTTTGCAGAACCTCCCGCACTATCACCCTCAACTAAATAAATTTCACTTTCACTTGGATCTTTACTTTGACAATCAGCTAATTTTCCTGGCAAAGTCCCTACACTTGAACTTTCTTTTTTACGGGTTAATTCTCTAGCTTTTTTAGCTGCTTCTCTACCACGAGCTGCCATTAAAGCTTTATTCATGATAGCTTTTGCTTCAATAGGATTTTCTTCAAAATATTTTGTCAAATACTCAAAAGAAGCCTTAGAAACTATAGGTCTAACATAACTTGAACCTAATTTTCCTTTAGTTTGTCCTTCAAATTGTGGCTCAGGTACTTTAACACTTACAACTGCTATTAAACCTTCTCTTACATCATCACCTGTGATTTTAGAGTCTTTCTCTCTAGCACTAGCATTTGCTTCAATGTAATTGCTAATAACACGAGTTAAGCCCATTCTAAAACCTGCTTCGTGCGTTCCACCATCTGGAGTTTTGATATTATTTACAAAAGAAAGTAAATTTTCACTATAACTATCATTATAAAGCAATGCTACTTCAACATTTACATCTTCTTCATCTACATTAAAAAATATAGCCTTAGTTAGAGCTTGTTTTTTATTTAAATCTGTAACAAACTGACTTATACCACCTTCAAAATGAAAACTTTCTGCTTTTCCTACGCGGTTATCTTTAAAATTTATAGTAATTTTTGGATTTAAATATGCAAGTTCACGAAATCTTTTAGCTAAAATTTCATAATCAAAATCAGTCACTTCAAAAATTTGATCATCTGGCCAAAATTCTATGATTGTTCCTGTTTTTTTACTTTTACCTATGGTTTCAAAATTACTTGTAACTTTACCTTCTGAAAATTCTTGGCGATAAATTTCTCCATCTCTATGCACTGTAGCAACTAATTTTTTTGATAAAGCATTTACAACGCTTACACCAACCCCGTGTAAACCACCTGAAACTTTATAAGTATCTTTATCAAATTTTCCACCTGCATGAAGCACGGTTAAAACTACAGTTAAAGTAGGGATATTTTCAGTAGGGTGAATTCCCACAGGAATTCCTCTACCATTATCACTTACTATACAAGAACCTTCTGTGGTGATTTCTACATTAATCGTATCACAAAAACCTGCCATAGCTTCATCGATAGAATTATCCACTACTTCATAAATCATATGATGAAGACCGCCTATGTTGGTATCACCTATGTACATACCAGGACGTTTTCTAACAGCTTCTAAGCCTTTTAAAACTTTAATATTTCCTGCGCCATAATTTTGATTTTCTTGCATTTATTTTCCTTATAAAATAACTGGCATAATTACTGTTTGTAATTCTTCACTTGAAACTAAAAACGCCATATGAGGTTCATTTATGCTAAGTTTGAATGTTTCACTTTCAATAGAATTTAAAAAATCAGTGATGAATTTATTTTTAATGCAAAGATTAAATTCTTCATCTATGTTTAATTCCATTTCAAGTTCAGTTTTTGCTTCCATATTATCTAAACTAATACCTTCAAATACAAGTTTATCTTTATGGAAATTTAATTTCATTTTTTCAGTAATTACATTGATTTTTTTCAATGCATCCATAAATTCTTCTGTTTTAAAAATAAATTCTTTTGTAATATTTTTTGGAATTACTCTTTCATAATCAGGGAATTTATCATTAATAAGTTTTGTGAAAAACTCAAAATTATCATTTTTTGCAATCAATATATTTTCATCATAATAAATTTCAATTTTTTCAAAAAAGATTTTTTGCATTTCTAAAATAGCTTTTTTAGGGATACAAAGATTAAATTCTTTTTCATTTGTTTTATTTAGTGTAAAAACTGCTAAGCGTTTAGTATCTGTTCCTACAAAGCTAATGTGGGTTGTTTTTATATCAAGTAAAGCACCATTTAAAGAATACTTTGGATTATTTGTATCAACTGCAGGTAGGATTTTTTTCAAAGATCTACTTAAATCACTTGAATCAATATCAAATTTATCTTTTCCTTCAGTGCTTGGGAAATTTGGAAAATCTTCATAATTAAACATAGGAAGTTTATATTTAGTTCCTTTTTGTCTAATAAAAAGGAAATTTTCTATAGTTTCTAAGACCACATCTTCATTATTTAAACTTTTAATGATATCTAAAATACTTTTAGCATTAGCAGTTGCAAAACCTGCACTTTCAACTTTGATTTTTTTGATTTTATAGTTAATACCTATTTCATAGTCACTTGCTTTTATGATTAATTTATCTTCAACTACTTCAAAAAGTAAGTGAGAAGCGATGTTGCTTGAGTCTTTTTTATCTACATAAGAGTTAGTTAAAACTATGGCAGATTCTAAAGTGTTTTTATTAATGCTAATTTTCATTTTTACTTCCTTTGTTTTTTAAATTTATTTTATCATAATAATAAGCAATGTGAAAATGTGAAATGCTTTTTAAAAGCCTTTTTTTATAGAAATTTTACTCATAGAATAAAATTTTTTATTTTTCACTTTTATTCACAGGGTACTTTTTATTTTTGTTAAAATTTTATTTCTTAATTCATCTACTATGGCTTTTAGGTTTTCATTTTCACTCATTAACTCTTGAATTTTTTTAATATTATGTGAAATGGCAGTGTGATCTTTCATATTAAAAAATCTAGCAAGTTGAGGCATAGACATAGTTGTAAGCTCTCTTGCTAAATATATCACAACCCTTCTTGCCATAACGATATTTTGTGTTTTTTTATTTGATTTTATATCATTTGATTTAAGATTATAGCTTTTTGAAACATCAGCAAGTATGTCTTCAACACTAATATTTTCTTTTGTTTCTTTAATGTGATCTTTCATAAAGCTTTTAACGATTTCTAAAGTGATTTCTTGATTAAAAAGCCTTGCTTGGGCATTTAGATTTGTAATCATACCTTCAATTTCTCGGATGTTATCTCCCATTGAAGTAGCGATGTAGCTTATAACTTCAGGTTTGAGATAAATAGCATTAAATTCGCATTTTTTCTTGATAATTGCGATTTTTGTATCAAGCTGAGGTGGAGTGATATCTGCGATGATCCCATTTGCAAAACGGCTTTTTAAGCGTTCTGTTATACCTTTTAACATATTTGGAGGATTATCACTTGTCATGATGATTTGTCCAAATTTTTCTTTTATTTCATTAAAAGTAAAGAAAAATTCTTCTTGAATTTTATCTGTTTTACCTAAAAACTGCACATCATCGATGAGTAAAACATCGCAATTTTTGTATTTTTCATGAAATTTACTCATAGTTTTGTTATTTAAATGCATGGTAAAATCATTGATAAAATTATCACTTGTAGCATAAATAACCTTATATCCATTATCTAAGCACACATTTCCGACAGCTTGAAGCAAGTGAGTTTTTCCAAGTCCTGTAGGGCCATAGATAAAGATAGGGTTGTATAATTTTCCAAGTTTGCTTTTATCGGTAATAGCTTTGCAAGTTGCATAGGCAAATTGATTAGAATCTCCTACAACAAAGCTTTCAAAAGTAAAAGAAGGATTTAAAATAGTACTTTGAAATTTAATCTGTGAAATATCTGTAGAAAAATGTTTTTTCTCTATCTTTTGATCATTTGTTATGATTTTAACTTGAGGATTAATCCCTGTTTTTACTTCATAAAAATAAGCTAGTTTTTGTGCGTATTTTGTTTGTATAAATTTAGCCAAAAAATGATTTGGTGCAATAAATACTAAGATATTATTTTTACTTAATTTTTCACTAAATTGTAAGTGAGAAATGTAAGTATTGTATTCGTTATTGCTAATTTCAGTTTTAAATTCAAATAAAAAATCTTTTATATTCATTATTATTCTTATAAATTATGATGTAAAACTTAAAATTCTAGCTTATTTTTTATAAAAAATGGTTAAAATTATTCACATAAAAATTTAAATTTCACATCTATGTGAATAAAAAGGTGAAAAGTTTGAAAGTTTTAGGGATAGATCCTGGTTCTAGATATTGTGGATATGCTATTGTAGAAAAAATAAATAATAAAAATCAACTCATAGAAGCAGGACTTATCAAAATCAAACCCAATGATTTACAGTATCAAATCACAGAATTATGTGAAGGACTTGATCTAATCTTTAAAAATCATCAGTTTGATGAGGTAGCTATAGAAGATATATTTTTTGCTTATAATCCAAAAACGGTTCTAAAACTAGCACAATTTCGTGGAGCTTTGAGTTTAAAAATCTTACAAATTCATGGAGAATTTGCAGAATACACACCTTTACAAGTGAAAAAAACCGTAACAGGTAAAGCAAAAGCTACTAAAGAGCAAGTAGCTTTTATGGTAAAAAGATTACTTGGAATTTCAAAAGACATCAAGCCACTTGATATTACCGATGCTATCGCAGTAGCTTTGACGCATTTAGCAAATTTGAGAGTAAAAAAGTGATTTTACTTTCCATTTCCTATAAAATAAATTTCAACATCATGTAGAAGTTTTTCACATACAGCAGAATCAGTATTTTTTTCTACTACTAGGTTGATATGATTTTTGGTATCTCTAAAACTTCCTGCAGATTTTGAATTTTTTAATTCTAATTTTTGATTATCTTTTAAATATTTAATAGTTATTACAAATTTATGTGCCGCGGTAGCTTCGCCTAGATTTGTTTCTATCAAAACATTCATATTTGATGCTTTTGCTAGGGTTGCTTGAGTTTTATTAATCACTTCTTTCATTCTTCTATTGAGTTCTAAAATTCTTGAGATGAATTTATTATCTATACTTTCAAATGCTATTTTTAGTTTATTCATAATTTCTTGATTAGTAGGTTTATCAGGTGCTACATAAACCATATAAAGTCCATTTTTAATATCTACTTTAGTGCTTTTAGTATCACGCCCACTACCAAAAACTTTTATATATATAGCATTATCAAGATATACTCTATCTATCATAGGACCATAGATTTCATATTCTCTTTTTCTTACGATTACTTCTCTTGCGGCTACTTGAATTTTTACTGAACAATCATGAATTATAGGTTCCATTTCTTTTTTTATTTCAAGTAGTTCTTTTAGCATATAACATCCTTATTATTTTTTTTAGTATTATAGATTATAACAAAAAAATGTTTTTTTCTTTGTTAATTTTAGTTTATATAATTTTTATAACATTCCAAAGTTATTTTAAAAAAAGGAAAAAAATGAAAATTAAAATTATAGTTTCAAGTTTAGTTTTAGCAAGTGCTTTATTTGCTGCAAATTCTCATCATGCTCATCATGGAGCTTCTGGAAGTATTTCATCACAAATCATGATGAGTATGCATGAACCTATGATGAAAAATCCTTTAGTACAAAGCAATGACATAGAAAGAGATTTTTTAGCTAATATGATTCCACATCACCAAGGTGCTATTGACTCATCTAAGCTTTTATTAGAACATACAAAAAGTGAAGAGATGAAAAAAATCGCTCAAAATATCATAAAAGTTCAAGAAAAAGAAATCCAAGAATTTCAAGAAATTCTAGATAAAAATCTTTATACAAAAACTCAAATTGATGAAGAAACTTATAAAAAATTCGTTCAAGAAGAAAAAGAGTTAATGCAAAAAATGATGATTTTAATGAGTTCGGTTAAAGAAAGCAAAAACATCAATAAAGACTTTTTAGAAGCGATGATAGCACATCATCAAGGTGCAGTAGATGCTTCAAAACAAATTTTATTTTATTCTAAAGACAAAACTATCACTGATATTGCTAAAAAAATCATCTTAGATCAAGAAAAAGAAATCCAAGAATTTACGAATTTGTTAAAATATATGTAAAAATAGGTAGTTTAGTAAAATTTCTAAGAACATATTATTACTTTTATCTAAAAATAAAAGTAATAATATTTTTAGATATTAATTAAATACTAAATACTAGCTTTTATTTAAAATTCAATATATCTTATATAGATTAGTATATAATTATATAAAATTTATATTTTGGATATTAATGACTACGTTATCAAGTTTTAATATTAGTTCTCGTCGTTATTTAGGCAACAAAACAAAACTTTTACCATTTATTTTAAACATTACAAATAAAAACTGTAAAAATATAAAGTCTGTTGCTGATATATTTTCAGGAACGGGAGTAGTTGCTAGCGCATTTATAGATAAAATAATTTATACAAACGATATCTTACAAAGTAATTATTTTTGTAATGTTGCATGGTTTAGTCCTGAAAATTATGATGAAAATAAAATAAAATTTTTGTTAAATGATTTTAATAAATATGATAAAAATGAAAATAATTATATGAGAGAAAATTTTGCTGATACTTATTTTAGTGCTAAAGTGTGTTCTAAAATAGGTTTTATTCGTGAAAGTATTGAAAATTTAAAAGAAAGTGATAAAATTAATGAAAAAGAAAAAGCTATTTTAATTACTTCATTAATATATGCAATGGATAAAATAGCAGCTACATGCGGACATTACGATGCTTATAGAAAAAATGCAAAACTAGTTAATGAAATTAATCTTACTCTACCACAATTTTATAATAAATTAAACACTAATAATCGATGTTTTAATAAAGATGCAAATGAACTTATAGAAGAAATTTATGCAGATTTAATTTATATCGATCCTCCTTATAATTCTAGACAATATAGTGACACTTATCATTTATTAGAAAATATAGCTACTTGGAAAAAACCACAGGTTTTTGGTGTAGCCCGTAAAATGGATAGAAGTATGATTAAAAGTAAATATTGTAGTAATACTGCAAATGATACTTTTGTTAATTTAATATCAAATATAAATGCAAAATATATATTATTATCTTATAATAATATGTTTACTAAAGGTAATAATCGTTCAAATGCGAAGATAAGTGATGAAGTTATAATACAATCATTAAGCACAAGAGGTGAAGTGAGTATTTTTTCTCAAGAACACAAAGCATTTAGTACAGGTAAATCAAATATTAAAGACAATTATGAAAGGTTGTTTTTATGCAAATGCCGTTAATTGCTTCACCGCTAAATTATACTGGTGGAAAATTTAGATTACTTCCTCAAATTTTGCCATTATTTCCTAAGAATATTAATACTTTTATTGATTTGTTTTGCGGGGGTTGTAATGTAGGTTTAAATGTAAAAAGTAAAAAGACAATATATAATGATATCAATATAAAACTCTATGATTTATATAATTTTTTTAAAAAAATGGATAGTGAAAATATTTTAAAACAAATTTATAAAATAATTGAGAAATATGATTTGTCTATTGTTAGTAAGTATGGATATGAATTTTATAAATGTGATAGCTCTAAAGGGTTGAGTAAGTATAATAAAAATGGCTATTTAAAGCTTAGAAATGATTTTAATACAGAAAATAATACATCTTTTGACTATTATATAATGTTTTATGTGATGATTGTTTATGCATTCAATAATCAAATCCGATTTAATTCAAAAGGTAATTTTAATTTACCTGTTGGAAAACGAGATTTTAATACTAAAATGGAGCAAAAACTTATTAATTTTATTGAAAGAATACAAGAACAAAATTGTTATTTTTCTTGTATTGATTTTAGAAATTTTAATATTCAAAATTTAGAAAAAAATGATTTTGTTTATATTGATCCACCTTATTTAATTACTTGTGCAACCTATAATGAAAATAGTAGTTGGAATGAGAATGATGAAAAAGACTTGCTTGATTTTTTAGAAAAATTAGACAATCAAAATATAAGATTTGCTCTTTCAAATGTTTTATCTAGTAAAGGAAAAACTAATGAAATATTAAAGCATTGGTTAAAAAATAAAAAATATAAAGTTCATCATTTAAAACATAAATATTCAAATTCTAATTATCAAATTAAAGATAAAAATTTTACAAGTGATGAGGTATTAATTATTAATTATTAGGAATAAAATGGAAAATTTTAGATATAAAAGTTATTGCTGGAGTTTAGGAACTACAAGTTTTAGAACTGAGAATTTTAATAAAAATATTGAACTTCAATTAAAATTACTTAATGATTTTTGGCAACTACCAAAAAATATAGGACAAGAATGGATAGGTAATAGAATTTTACAATCTAATTACTATGATTTTTTAAAAGACAATGGTTTTGTTATTGGAGTTGCAAATAATAAGGATAAAGATGCAAGACAAAAAACTTCAGGGCTTGTTGATATAGGGTTAATTGATAATAATAGAAAATTAACAGAAGTAGGGTATAAACTTTTACAAGTCAGTGAAAGCAGAGATTTTAGTACAGATAATCTTTTGCAAATTTCAAAAGATAGTTTTATATATTTAAAACAACTTTTGAAAACTAATATTACTATAGAAAATGAATGTGTTAAACCTTTTATAATTGCACTTTATCTACTTAATAAACATCAATTTTTAGAATATGATGAATTTGTATATCTTCTTCCACTTTGTACGAATAAAAAATATACAGAACAAATTTTAACACAAATTTCATATTTAAGAAATGATAAAATAAATATAGATGATATTATTATAAATCGTTTAATGGAAATGGAAAATTACCAAGAAGCATTGAAATGGTTTTTAGCTTCAAAACAAATTAACAAAGATGTAATTTGTAAAATAGGAATGAATAGAAAAAGCCCAAGTTATGATTTAGATTATTTTGAAGTTTATGAAATATTAAAAGCTATATTTTTACAGAAACAAAAAGATGAAAATTCATTGATAAAGTTATATAACATTATAAGAAAATTAAAATTAAAAAACTTATGGGGCAAATTTATTTTTACTACTAAAATAACTACAAAAAAGATAAAGAAAGAGCTTTGTAATGTTTTAAATCCTAGTATTTTTGATAAAGTTTCTAATGAGGATGAATTTAAATTAGCTTTTTTTAAAGTGTTGCATTTATTAAAAGCAAAAGCTACTCTTAGAGATTATGCTGATTTAAATCGACGTTATTTAGGGCTTAGCAATATATTCTTATTTAGAAATAATAAAGTTGAACTTGACATAATTCCAAAATATTTTTTTAAAACAGTAATAGAAGATTTATATAAAAATGCATTTATCTCAGATAAAAATTTATATAAAGACTGCGAATTAAATGAAATTTCATCATTTTTTGTGTCAAGCGATAATATTATTATAGATTCTATAAATAGTGAGTTTGGACTTAATATTTCAACACTTGATGATGCAATGAGTGAGTATGAAAAGCAAAGATATAAAAGATTTAACAAGTTAATTGATGAAAAATTTAGTGATGAAAAACTTATAGAATTATTAAATAATCTTGAAATAAGAGAAGATGAAATAATAAAAGAGTATATTACAAATAATGCTGATATTCCTACTATATATGAATATTTATTAGGTATTATATGGTACAAAATAAGTGCAAGAAAAGGTAAAATTTTAGATTATATGAAATTATCCATGGACGCAGATTTTCTTCCTATATCTCATGCAGGCGGTGGCGAAGCAGATATTGTTTATGAATACGAAGAAAATGAATTTTATCCACAACATACTTTGCTTCTAGAAGCAACACTCACAGATAAAACAAATCAACGAAGAGCAGAAATGGAACCTGTTTCAAGACATTTGGGACAGCATCTTTTGGCAACAAGAAATATAAATTCTTATTGTGTTTTTTCAACTACACATTTAGACATAAATGTTTTAAGTGATTTTAGAAATCGTAAAAATTCTACATATTATGATACTTGTGATAGTACAAATAAAATTAAAGGAATGAAAATTATACCTTTGGAAACAATTGAATTAAAAAATATCATAAAAAATAATAAAAAATATAGTGAACTTTATTCTTTATTTGATGAAGCATATAAGACTAATTTGGATGAATTGGATGCTGATGAATGGTATGTAAAATATATAAAAGATAAACTAAAAAATTAAATTCATAGATCCGATCGAAAGAAATAAAAAATGGTGGCTCCGATTGGACTTGAACCAACGACCACCACCATGTCAAGGTGGTGCTCTACCAACTGAGCTACGGAACCTTAAAAAACAAAAATTATATAAAAATATTTTTACATTGTGCTTAAAATCACTTTTTAATTTTTTTCATATCATTTAACCATAAATCTAGCTGTGCTTCAAAACCTATACCTTTGCTATGATAAAATTTCAAATCTTTTTCTAGGTATCTTTGCTTAACCCATCCTCCAAAATCATGCGGATAAAGGTAGTTTTTTCTTTGTGGGTTATTATTATCAAGATAAGGAAGTATTTTTAATGCAGGATTATTTTGTACATAATTTAGTGCTTCATTTATAGCAAGATAGCTTGAGTTTGACTTAGGCGAACTTGCTAAAAATACCACACATTGAGCTAAGATGATCCTAGCTTCAGGATAGCCTATGTTTTTTACTGCTATGAGTGTGCTTGTGGCTAGGTTAAGTGCTTGTGGGTTTGCATTTGAGATATCTTCACTTGCAAATATCACTAATCTTCTAGCGATGAAATCCGCACTTTCACCCCCATCAATTAACCTCGCAAGATAATATAAACTCGCATCCACATCACTTCCTCTTAAACTTTTTATCATAGAACTAGCTAGTCTATAGTGTGTATCTTTACTTGAAGTGCCATCGCTTAAAACATTTGCTCTTAATTTTTTTAAAGTTTCAAGTGTGATATGAGTGCTATCTAAAGCCAAAGCAAACTCACATAAATTTAAAAAGCTTCTTGCATCATTTGCACTAGAAGTGATTAAAAAGTCTTTAGCATCATCATCGATTTTACATTGGAGTTTTTCTTGCACTTTTGTGGCAAGTTTTTCTAAGTCTTTATACTCTAAACCTTTAAATTCAAAAAGCATACTTCTGCTTCTTATGCCTGAAGTTAAAGTAAAGTAGGGGTTTTCAGTGCTTGCGCCTATGAAAAGGCATTTTTGATTTTCCAAAGGGATTAAAAGCATTTCTTGTTGGGTTTTTGAAAGCCTATGCACCTCATCAATAAATATCAAAGGTTTATATAAAGAATTTTCATATTTAGCTAGTATTTTTCTAAGTTCTTCAAGTTTAAAATTCCCTCCATCAAACTCATAAAAGTCTAGTTTATACTCATACGCTATTGCTCTTGCAAAAGAAGTCTTCCCGCAACCTGCTGGGCCAAAAAATACACTATGAGGGAGTTTTGAAACTTGTATGAATTTTTTAAAAATTTCTACTAAATTTTCTTGTCCTAAAACCTCATCTAAAGTTTTAGGACGAAAAGTTAAGCTTAAATTTGTCATTGTGGATTTATGGTAAGTCTTTCACCATTAATGATAGTTGTAACATCACTTTTATTAGAATCATCATAGATAAAATCAAGCATATAAGAGCCATTATTATCTACGAAATAAGTATCAAAATTTGCAAAATCAGGCCAAATTTGACTAGGAAGAATTTCTGTGTTTGCATGAAATTGTGATTTTATATTGTTTTCAGTGAAAATAGTTTGTCCATTTGCGTCAAATTTTTTACCTTCTTTTTCAAAACTTAGATTATTTAAGATGATTTGTGGGTTTGCTTTTAAAAACTGACTTGCCAAAAGCATCATAGAAAAAATATCAGTGTTTGAATTTTGCATTAAGCTATCATAAGCTTTTTTAGAAAGATTATTAAAATTCATATCTAAATTAATATTATTTAACATAAAGTTTTCATTTGCAAGATTAAATTTAGCTAAATCTAGTTTTAAAACGCTATCATAATCGTTTTGAGTATTTTGAGCTGTTTTTGCAAAAATTTTTAATTTATCAAAGTCAAAAGCAATAGAACTTATAAAACTAGCACTATCAATGCTTATATTTTGCTCACTATTTCTACTAGGACTAAAGATATCATTAAAACTTAATTTTTGTATAGGAAATTCAGAAATTTTGATATTTTTTGCTTCTAATTTTTCTTTATGAGATAGTTGTTCTAATAAAACATAACCTAGATTAAGTTCCATATTTTTTACAAATTCATCAGAACCTATAATCTTAAATGATGTATTGTTTAAAACTAAATTTGTATCATTGCGTGTGAAATTAATATCATTTATTTTTGCATTGATGTTAATGTCACCACCTTTGACGCTAACTAAGATTTTAAAGATTTCTTCGTTTGGAAAAATGCCTTTTAAGTCTTCATTTTCATTTAAAATAGAAACGATAGCATTATTACTTGCAAAAAAATTATTGGAAAAATCCACATTCACTTTAAAACTATAAGGTAAATCATTAAGTGTAGCTATAAAACTTCCTTTGGAATTTAAAAGTCCTTTAGTGTAATTAGTATCTTCAATATTATAATATGCTGTATCTTGACTCATTTGTGCAAAGATTTTTTCATTGATTGAGTTAATATAAGAAGCTGAGGTAAAAAACCCTATAACTAGTAAAATTACTACTACAACCCCTGTGATGATTTTTTTCATTCATTTTCCTTAAGTGAAATTTTAAAAATTATATATTTTTATTACTAACTAATGCTTATAAAATTCTCACATTTATACATTACTTAACTTTTTTACTTATAATTGCACTATTTAAAATCAAAGGTAAAAAAATGAAACTTTTTGGAACAGATGGAGTACGCGGTAAAGCGGGGGAGTTTTTGGATTCATTTTTAGCAATGCGTTTGGCTATGGCTGCTGGAATTTATTTTAAAGACAAAGCCCTTACAAATAATATTTTAGTAGGAAAAGATACAAGAAGAAGTGGTTATATGATAGAAAATGCTATCGTTTCAGGACTTACTTCTATAGGTTATAATGTTATAGAAATAGGCCCTATGCCAACACCTGCTATTGCGTTTTTAACTGAAGATATGCGTTGTGATGCGGGCATTATGATATCAGCTTCACACAATCCTTACTATGATAATGGCATTAAATTTTTTGATGCACACGGAAATAAACTTGATGAGCAAGCAGAAGCGAAAATAGAAGAAATTTATTTTAATGATAAACTCATAGAAGAGGCAAGAACAACAAAATCACAAATTGGTCAAGCAAAAAGAATTGATGATGTGATAGGAAGATATATTGTTTCTATAAAAAATTCTTTTCCTAAAGAGCTGACTTTAAAGTCTTTACGCGTTGTGTTAGATGTGGCTCATGGAGCTTCTTATAAGGTAGCACCTACGGTTTTTAAAGAACTTGGTGCAGATGTGATTGTGATCAATGATAAGCCAAATGGTTTAAATATCAATGAAAATTGCGGGGCTTTACATCCTTTAAATTTAGCTTTAGAAGTAAAGAAATTTAGAGCAGATGTGGGTTTTGCTTTTGATGGGGATGCAGATCGTTTGGTTGTTGTGGATGAAAAAGGCGAAGTAGCTCATGGAGATAGTCTTTTGGGTGTTTTAGCTTTATTTTTGAAAAAACAAGGCAAGTTAAAATCAAGTGTAGTTAGCACTATAATGAGCAATGGTGCTTTAAAAGAGTTTTTAACTAAACATAAAATCACACATGAAACTTGCAATGTAGGCGATAAATATGTACTTGAAAAACTCAAAGAATGCGGTGGAAATTTTGGTGGTGAGCAGAGTGGGCATATTATTTTTAGTGACTATGCAAAAACTGGAGATGGTTTGGTAGCTGCTTTACAATTTAGTGCTTTAATGCTAAGTGAAGCAAAAAGTGCAAGTGAAATTTTAAATCAAGTTAAACCTTACCCACAGCTTTTGCATAATCTTAAAATTTCAGAGAAAAAAGACTTAAGCAAGCTTGCAGGCTTAGAAGAATTGAAAAAAGATTTAGAAAAAAAAGGAATTGCTAGTTTGTTTAGGTATTCAGGTACAGAAAATTTAATACGCTTATTACTTGAAGCAAAAGATATTAAGCTTTTAGAAAAAGAAATGAAAGCTGTTGAAAGTTTTTTTATGAAAGCATTGAATGCTTAAAATTTTATCTTTAAAATTTTGGCTTGTTTTTGCTTTAGTTTTTATACTAGATCAAGTAAGTAAGTATTTGTTTTTGCAAGGGCTTGAGTATAAGGGTGAATTTTTTGATTTAGTTTTAACCTATAATACTGGTGTAGCCTTTTCAATGTTTGCATTTTTAGGAGAGTATTTAAAATACATACAACTTGTTTTTATTTTGGCTTTGTTTGCGTATTTGCTTTATCAAAAAGAATTTTTTAAAACACATTTGATCGCTTTTGCTATTATGCTATCTGCTGGGTGTTCAAATTTACTTGATCGCTTTGTGCATATAGGTGTGGTGGATTTTGTATTTTGGCATAAGTGGTTTGAATTTGCTGTGTTTAATTTAGCTGATGTGATGATAAACATTAGTGTAGCTTTGATTTTAATAAAAGAAATTTTTAATAAAAAAGGAGAAAAATGTTAGATTTTTTAACTGACTGGTATTTGTGGATTAAAATGGTGCATTATTTAGCTTTTGTTTCTTGGATGGCTGGATTGTTTTATTTACCAAGACTTTTTGTCTATCATACAGAGCATAAAGATAATAAAGGCTTTGTAGAAGTGGTAAAAATTCAAGAAAGAAAATTGTATTTTTATATCCAAACTCCTGCGATGATAGTAACTTTAATAAGTGGAAGTTTGATGTTGCATGTAAATAAAGTTTTGATGGTTGGATCAGGATTTATGCATGCTAAATTAACCTGTGCTTTGCTTTTGATTATTTATCATTTGCAAAATTATTATTATTTAAAACAACTTCAAAATGATACTTGCAAAAAGAGTGGGAAATTTTTTAGAGCTTATAATGAAATTCCAACGATATTATTTATAATTATTGCTATTATGATGGTGGTAAGACCATTTTAGTAAAAAGCCTTTAAAGGCTTTTTATCCTTTAAACTCCATACTTTTAAAATCAAGTGGATCAACATTTTCTTGCATGATATTAATGTGTTCTTTATCTTGTAAGCGTTTATTATCTCTAAATACAGCACGCACTAAATCCATACCGGTGTAAAAATCTTTCATTAATACCATAAACAAATAACGCCCAAATTCACTTGTGTATAAAGTATTATTTTCTTTTTTTATAGCTTTACTTAGCTTAAGACCTAAAAGTTCTATGAAAAGATCTTTTTCTAAATTGCAATCTAAAGTTTTGTTAAATTTATCAATCTCGATTTTACCTGCAAACATTTCAGTTAAAAAGACATATTTGATGATTTCTTTTTTACCAAAATTAGCTTTAGCAATATTTGCATTTTGCTTTTCTTTGATGAGTTTAGAATAATCATTTAAATTAAAAGCATTGATTAAAAGCTCTCCATCTAAAAAGCTAAAAGCCCCACTTCCCACGCCTAAATACTCATGATGGCTACTTACATACTCATCATTAAAGCTACTTTTTTCTAAAGAAAATGACCATGCATTATTTCTTTCATAATCTTTGAAAAAATCTATAATGATTTTATAAAACTCAAATTCATTATCTTTAAAACTTACTCCTAGAGTTTTTGCGATATTATCTTTTGTGAGGTTTGATTTCATTAAAGGATAAGTTGTGATTTGTTGAGGTTTTAAATTTTTGGCTATTTCTAAATCATTGAGTAATTGCTCTTTAGTTTGAGAAGGAAAGTTAAAAATCAAATCAAGACTCATAATAGGAAGCACGCCTATAGCTTTAGAAAGCTTTTCTTGAAGCTCTTTACTTGAACCAAATTTATGATATCTTGCTACTTTTTTTAAAGTATCATCATCAAAACTTTGTATACCACAACTTAAACGATCTATAAGCCCTTTAAACATTTCTAGCTTTTTAGGTTCGATATGATTAGGATCGCTCTCACAAGAAATTTCTTTAATATTAAATAATTTTTTGCAAAGTTCTAAAGTTTTAGCAAGTTCTTCTTCGTTGATCAAAGTAGTGCCGCCACCCACATACATAGAAGTAAAATCAAATCCTTTGTCTTTGATTTGTTTGATTTCTTCTCTTAAGCTTTCAAAATATCTTTTTGCTAAATCTTCACTATAATAATACTTATGAAAACTACAATATGGACAAAAAGTATGGCAAAATGGTATATGAGCATAGAGCATATAAGATTTTTTTGGATTAACTTTTTTTTCTTGTCCTTCTTTTAAAAGTTTCACATCAAAACCATTCTCTAAAGATTTTTGCATGGCTTTATGTGAGTAAGAAAGAGCTAAGTTTTGTAAAAAATTCATATTTTTCCTAAAAATTTCATTTTGTAGTTATTTAAAAAGACTATAATTGTATCATATTTTTACAAAGGCTTTATAATGAAAAATATTTTTATAGCATTTTTTGTATTTTTATTAGGGCTTATAAGCGTGTCAAATTCTGCACCTTTAGATGAAATTTTTCAAGATGTTAATGTTTCAGGTAATATGCGTTATCGTTTTGAGCATAATAGCCCAAAAGATAGAGGAAATAATAATTTTAATCAAAGAATTCAAATTCAAATGCATTAACAACTAAGCCTTAAAGGCTTAGTTGTTATAAAAGTTTTCTTTTAAGTTTTCTTCCATAGCTTTGATATTTTCTTTTGATTCTTCTTTAGCGTTAAATCCACCACCAAAGGCTTTCATAACATCTACAATGGAATTTGCAAGCTCGTAAGATGAGTTAGTGTAAGAAAGTTTAGCATTTAGGTAATTTCTTTGATCTTGTAAAAAATCAGCTAAATTAATCACGCCATTTTCATATCTTAAGGTAGAAATTTCATAAATTTTACTTTGAGCTAGAAATAAATTTTTATAATTTTGCTCATTTTCATAATAGCTTTGGCGGTTAAATAAAGCAAGTCTTATTTCTCCAAAGGCTGTTTTTAAGGTGTTTTCATATTGTAAAAACGCTTCATCTTTGGTAAGTTTTGCGATATTAACATTATTCATAATCTCACCCCAATGAAAAATCGGCATTGCAAAATTTCCAGCTACATTCCAAGTATTACTTCCATGTTTAACTAAAAGATCTAAATCATTACTTTGAAAACCCAAAAGTCCTGTTAAAGAAAGGTTTGGTAAAAATGCAGTTCTGGCTACTCCAACAAGATAGTTTTTTTCTTCTAAAATTTTTAAACTAGCTTGTATATCAGGTCTTTGAAGTAAAATTTCACTACCAATACCTTCAGGTATGCTAAGCTCGTATTGTCCTATTTTTTTATACTCTATGCTATTATAAAGTATATCATCAATATCATTTGAAGTTAAGATTTTTAAAGCTTTGGTATTAGCTTCTTTTTGAATTTTAGCATTTGTGAGTAAAACTCTTGAATTTTCAAGTTCAGCTTTAAATTTGTTAAGCTCATACTCACTAATTACTCCAAGTTTAAAATGCTCTAATTTTAACTCATAAGTTTTTTGATAACTTTGGGTTGTTTCTTCTAAAATTTTTACTTGCTCACTTAAGCTTGCTAGATTAAAATAAGTTTTTACTACATTAGAAATTAAGCTTAATCTTGCACTTTCATAGTCAAACTCACTAGCTTGTAATTTTGCTTTTGAAGCATTATAAGTATCTCTGTATTTACCCCATAAATCTACTTCATAACTTAAATTTAAACCCATATTAAAATCATTGCCATAGACAAATTCATTACTTTTGTTGCTTGGAGCATTGATGCTAGTTTTTGCTCTTGCTCCGCTAGCACTTCCATCTAGTTTAGGAAGCAGATCGCTTCTTGCTATACCTAAAGCCTCATAAGCTTTTTGTAAATTCATATATGCAATTTGCAAGTCGTTATTGTTTTTTAAAGCTTGATCGACTAAGGTGTTTAAATAATTATCATCAAAAGCTTTCCACCATTGTTTGTTAATGCTAATGTTTTGATCTAAGCTTTTAGTGTAATTTACATCTTTAATTTCTAAATTTGGTTTTAAACTGCAAGCTGTTATTAAAAAACAACTTGCAAAAATTATTAACTTATGCATTGATTTTACCTCTTTTTTTATCAAGCCATTTATTAAAACTTTCTAGTAAATAGAAAAATAAAGGTACAAAGAAAATGGCTATAGTAGAAGCTGCTATCATACCACCTATAATACCTGTACCTATCGCATGGCGGCTTGCACTTCCTGCTCCATATGCAAAGAAAAGCGGTAAAATACCACAAATAAATGCCAATGAAGTCATTACAATAGGTCTAAATCTCAATTTTGCTGCACTAATAGAAGCTTCAAAAATACTCTTTCCTTTTTTAAGATGCTCTTCCATAGCAAATTCAACAATCAAAATGGCATTTTTAGCAGAAAGGCCTATTAAAAGTAAAAGTCCTGTTTGAAAATATATATCATTTTCTAATCCTCTAAGCCATACAAAAAGCAAAGAACCAAATACTGCAAAAGGCACAGCCGTAATTACTGCTAAAGGCATGAGCCATCTTTCATATTGTGCTGCTAGAATTAAAAATACAAATAATAGTCCTAGCATAAATGCTATTTGTCCAGCACCGCTACTTGTAACTTCTTGATAAGCTGAACCTGACCAAGCAATAGAATAATCCTCTCCTAAAGTTTCTTTTGCCACTTGTGCAATTGCATCAATGGCTTGTCCTGAAGTATAGCCAGGAGCAGGATCACCTTGCACTAAAGCCGATGGAAACATATTAAAGCGTTTTACATCATCAGGACCAACACTTCTTTGTAATGTTAAAACGCTATCTAGAGCTATCATAGAACCATCTTTTGATCTAACAAAGATGTTTTTTAAAGCATTTTGAGTATTTCTAAAATCTCCAATTGCGCTTATATTTACACGATAATTTTTTCCAAGCATAGAAAAATCATTTACATAATAAGTTCCTATGGTGGCATTTAGAGTGCTAAATACATCAGCTAAATTTAAACCATAAAGTTTTACTTTATCGCGATCAATTTCTAGTTTTAATTGCGGAAAATTAGTATCAAGCGTTGTTCTTACATTGTGAAGTTCGGGACGCTTGTTTGCTGCTTCAACTAATTTATTTACATCAACTTGAATTTGATCATAACTTTTTCCGCTACGATTTTGTGCATACATCTCAAAACCACCAGTTAAGCTTAAACCTTGGATTGGTGGTGGATTAACAAAGAAAGTTTGAAAATTTGGATTTAAGAAGTATTGTTTGTTATAAGATCCAACTAAATCAAAACTACTAATATCTCTATCATCCCAATTTTTCAAATTAACAAACATTGCGCCAGAATTTTCTTTTAAAGAACCTGTAAAAAGATCATAGCCTATAAGTCCTACCACATTAGTTACATTCTCATTTTTGCGGATTTCTTCTGCCATAGCATCCATTGATTGAGTAGTTCTATTAAGCGAAGATGCTGCGGGTAGATTGACAATAGTTAAAAAGTTTCCTTGATCTTCATTTGGAACAAGTGAATTTGGAACAAGTTTGAAAAGTCCATATAAACCACCCAAAAAGATTACAAAAATTAACATAAAACGCACTGTTCTTTTAAGTATATAAGCCACACCAGCGCCAAAAACTTCGGTAGACCAATCAAAAATATCATTAAATTTTTTCACAAAGTAAAAAGGTTCACCTTCATTTCTTCTTAAAAAAATTGCACATAAAGAAGGAGTTAGTGTTAAAGCTACAAAGCCTGATATAGTAACAGATATTGCTAAGGTTATGGCAAATTGTTTTTGGATTTCTCCCACAAAACCTGATATAAATGAAACGGGTATGAAAACCGCACAAAGTACAAGAACTATAGAAACAACAGGTGCAGCAACTTCATCCATAGCTTTAATAGCTGCTTCTTTTATGCTTATATTTGGATCTTCATGCATAATTCTATCGATATTTTCAACTACTATAATTGCATCATCAACAACAATACCAATAGCCAATACTAAGGCAAAAAGCGTAAGTAGATTGATACTAAAACCTAAGACATATAATCCTGCAAAAGTTCCCAAAATAGAAACAGGAACAGCAATCATTGGTATAATAGTTGAGCGGAAATTTTTTAAGAACAAATACATTACAATTACAACTAAAATTAATGCTTCAAAGAAAGTTTTAACCACTTCTTTAATGGAAGCTTTAATAAATATAGTTGTATCATAAGGTACTTTATAAGTTAATCCTTCAGGGAAATTTTTAGAAAGTTCTTCAAATTTTTTCTGCACTAATTCTGCTGTATTTACAGCATTTGCTCCGGTTTGTAAGAAAATCAAAATAGGAGTAGCGTCATTTCCGTTTAATCTACCTTTAAAAGTATATTCTCTTGATCCTAAAGAAACTTCGGCTACATCTTTAAGTCTTAAAAAAGAGCCATCACTATTTGCTCTTATGATAATATCTTCAAATTCTTTAGTATTTTTTAATCTTCCTTGCATAGTTACTGAATACACATAAGGAGATCTTTCCACCACAGGTTCTTGACCTATCTTACCAGTAGCATATTGAGCATTTTGCTCGCTAACTGCAGCAATAACATCAGTTGCAGTAACTTGATATTTGTTTAACAAATCAGGATTAAGCCAAATTCTCATAGAATAATTTCTTGCACCAATAGCTACGGCATTACCCACACCAGGAACCCTAGCAAGATCATCTAAAATATTTAATGCAGCATAATTATACACTTCGAGTGAATCCATAGAGCCATCAGGAGAATATAAAGTAGCAACTTCTAATATACTTGAACCGGTTTTTCTTACACTAACACCAGTTTTTTTAACATCTTCAGGTAGTTTTGCCATAGCAGCTGAAATTCTATTATTAACATCAACTGTTGCTTGGTCAGGATCTGTACCTATATTAAAATATACACTTAAGCTCATATCTCCTGAAGAGCTTGAAGTTGAATCCATATAAATCATATTTTCAACCCCATTGATTGCATCTTCAAGAGGAATAGCCACCGTTTGAGCCACCGTTTGAGCATCAGCTCCTGAGTAAGTTGCACTTACCTTAACAACGGGTGGAGTTAAGGAAGGATATTGCTCCACGGGTAAAGAATAAAGTCCTATAATACCTGCTAAAGAAATGATAATAGCTACAACAGAAGCAAATACAGGTCTTTCTATAAAGAATTTAGAAAACATTATTTATTCTCCATTACGCTAACACTTGCACCAGGACGGATTTTTTTGAAGTTATTTAAAATCACTTTATCTCCATTTTTTAAGCCCTTATCAATAATTGCTTTATCAGAAGTTTGATAAATAACATCAACAATAGTTTTAACTACTTTTCCATCTACAAGGGTATAAACATAAGTAGCACTATCATCTTGCAAAAGCGCAACTTGAGGAATTTCAAAACCATCTTTTTGAACAAAACCACCAACATGAACATTTGCGAAAGAGCCAGGCATTAAGTTTGAATTGTTGTTATCAAAAATAGCCTTTGCTTTTACTCCACCACTATGAGTATCTATAACGCTATCTACGAAATATAATTTTCCATTGAAAAGTTCTCCACCAACATTAGCTTGCACTTGGATATTTTCTAATTTCCAATTGCCGCTTTGAATATTTTTATTCATATTGATTTTATCTACATCAGAAATATAAAAATCTGCAAAAATTGGGTTAATGTTTGTAATGCGTACAAGTTCAGTAGATGAAGCATTTACATAATCACCCACATCCATTAACGCATCACCTAAAATTCCATCAAAAGGAGCACTTACTATGGTGTATTTTAAGTCTAATCTTGCATTAGCAAGTTTTGCTCTAGCGCTTTCTAGATTAGCTTTTGTGGAGTTAAATTTAGCCAAACTTGCATCAAATTCTTTTTGTGAAATAGCATTTTTTTCTATTAAAATACTATCTCTTTTAAAATTTTTTTCAGCATCATCAAAATTAGCTCTTGCTACCAAAGCTTCTCCATAAGCCATATTTACACTTGCTTGGTATTTGTCAGGTTCTATAAGAAAAAGCTTATCGCCTTTTTTTACAGCTTGACCACTTTTGAAGTATTTTGCTTTGATTTCACCGCTTACTTTAGGTTTGACTACTACATCTAATTCAGTACTTAATCTCGCAGGATAAGTAAATTCTAAAGGTAAATTAGCGCTTTGCATAGTCATAATACTAACAGGTTGAGGAGGGAGTTGTTTAACTTGTGCATTCTTATCATCTGAACATGCTATAAAGATAAGAGAAGCGCAAGCTAGAGTTAAAATTTTTGTTTTCATTTGTTTCCTTAAGTTATTTATTTAGCTAAATAAAAAGTAATTTATATTACAAAATTAATAAATACTATTTTATCAATCTTTAGTTAATTAAAATTAACAAGACCTTGAGTAAAAAGCTTTACGATTTTTTTTGCATGGCTTTGTTGTTCTTTTTTATTCATTGAAACTTTATTTTCAAAAGTGCTTTGTATAAAAAATGTCCCTCTAAGCATAGCGCAAAAAGTATAACTTAAAAATTCAGCATTTTGAGCTAAAATTTCATTTTCTTCTTCAAATCTTTTTCGAAGAACATATTCTACTTCTTTTCTATTGCTTCCTTTAAACCATTTTCCAAAATCAAATTTTTCATTATAAATTTCAGAATACAAAAGTCTTACTATAGCTATAGTTTTGGTGTCGTTAAAAATCCCTAAATAAGCTTTTGCAAATTGATATAAGAATTCTTCTAAATTAGCATCAGGTGAAAGTCGCATATTTTTTTTTAAAATAGCTAAAAAATGATTTTCTGCAAAATCATTTAAAACCGCTTCAAATAAACCTTCTTTACTTTTAAAATGCTCATATACGCAAGAAAAAGATCCACCAGCTTGTTTGATAATATCTTTAAGATTAGTTGCTTCGTAGCCATTTTTTAAAAATGACTCCGCAGCAATTTGTTTGATTTTTTCAAGTCTTGCTTGAGATTTTGAAGAAATTCTTTTTTTCATTTTAGTATTTTTTATGCTCTATGATAGAATTTTTAGGATATACAAAATTACTCTCGCGTAATATGACAATATTTTCATCATCAAGCGCATAGGCTTTGATGGTTAATGGTATTACAGTGTCTTTTCTATCATTATCGGCTAGTTTTTTAGTAGCTTTTAAAACAACTATATGTTTATCTTTTTCGCCAGCTTTTAGTTTAAAAGATTTTTTAGGTCTAATGATTTCTAAGCCATCTTCAATGCCTTGTAATTTCACATCAAAATAATACTCATGAGTTTTATTATCGGTGTTTTGAAATAAAAATACATAAGCATTACTAATAATTAATTCTCCATCATGGGTTTTTCTGATTTGATAAAGCTCGCTAGAGCGGTTGATATTTAAAAGCATATTTTCTTTTTTACTTCCCATTAAAACTAAAGCCACAAAAACACCGCACAAAACAACTAAATATCCAATAGTTCTAAATCTAAAATATTTTACTTTTTCCCTTGTTTCAATAGCTTTTGCACTAGTCCAATTAATTAAGCTAGGACGATTAAATTTGGCTTGAACTTTTGAACAAGCATCGGCACATTCAAGACAATTAATACACTCAAGTTGCATTCCTTGGCGTATATCTATATGTGTAGGACAAATTTTTACACAGGCTTCACATCCTATACATTCACCTTGTGGTGGCTTTTGATAAAGTTTGGTATGTCCATCATAAATCGCACCTCCTCTTTTATCATCATATATTACTTGAACGGTGTTATTATCAAACATTACAGATTGAATTCTTGCATAAGGACATACATAAACACAAAATTTTTCACCCAAATATACTATATCAAAAGTAAAAGCCAAAGAAGCGCAAAATAAAATCCCTAAAAGTAATAAATGATCAGCAGGATTTTGAATGTATGTAAAAAAATCTTCAGGTGGTACAAAATACCATAAAAATGCACTCATCATTAACAATGAAAAAAGATAAAAAATCACAATACTTAAAGCTTTTTTGACGAAAAATCCACTGACTTGCTTTTGTTTATTTGCTGTGCTTTTATGAATTTTAAAGATTTTTGTTTGTAAAAGATCTCTATAAATAACTCTAGCAATAGTTTGAGGACAGCTCCAAGCACACCAAATTCTTCCTGCTAAAGTAGTAACAAAAAGTATAGTTAAAAACATACCCATGATAACAAAAGGCATTAAATACAGCTCTTGAGTATCAAAAGCGATAAAAAATAAATTAAGTTTTTTATGATCAAAGCTTAATAAAAAGAAATGATTTCCATTTATTTTTATAAAAGGTAGTGCTATAAAAATGATCATAGAAATGATATAAGTTATATATCTTTTTTTAGTATAGTTTGTGATGTGAGCATTCATTTTATTTTCCTTAGAAATATTTCTTTATATTGTAGTATTAGAAAAATTAAATCAAACTTTGTCTTAATTAATAATTTATATTTAATTTTTATTTATATAATTATTACAAAAATAAGTTTTATTTTCAAGAAAATTATGATATAATCTTTATTTTAAAATTTATTTAAAGAAAGGTGGTGAGGGTCGTGCCAGGAATCAAGGTACATCCTAATGAGTCTTTTGATGAAGCGTATAGAAAATTCAAAAAGCAAGTAGATAGAAATCTAGTTGTTACTGAAGTTCGCGCTAGAAGATTTTTTGAGCCTATGACTGAAATTCGCAAAAAACAAAAAATTTCAGCACGCAAAAAAATGCTTAAAAGACTTTATATGCTTAGACGCTACGAGTCAAGACTCTAATACCAAAAAGCCGAGAAATCGGCTTTCTTCGTTAAAATATTTATGTTTTTTTGGATTATAATTATTCATTTTTTCGGACTTATTTTACCAGGACCTGATTTCTTCTTAGTAAGTTCATATGCATTAAGAGAAGGGGTTAAAAGTGCTTTAAAGGCAAGCTTGGGAGTAAGTTTAGCTGTTAGTATATGGATTATACTTTCTATACTCGGATTAAATGTCGTTTTTCATAAATTCCCATTTTTACAAATTATACTATCAAGTTTTGGAGCATTTTATCTTTTGTATTTATCTTTTAAGATTTACAAGAATACAAAAAATGACAAAATTAAAGTTCAAAAAACTTATATATCTGCATTTTTAAGTGGAATGATTACAAATTTATCTAATCCTAAAGCAATTTTTTATTTCGCCAGTGTTTTTGCAAGTTTTGATTTTACACAAATGCGATGGATGCTGATAGTCTTGATATTTGTTTTGATTTTAGAAACTATAATTTATTTTTCTTTGATTTCTTTATTATTTTCTAAACCATTTATGGTAAGAATTTATCAAAAGAATTTAAAACTTATTGATTATCTAAGTGCTTTTATATTTTTTGCTTTTGCTGTGTTTATTTTAAGTAGCAATTTAATGACTATGATAAACTAAAACAATTAATTTTTATTAATACTTTTTTTGTTAAAATCTTATTAAGTTAAATTTATAAATTTTTATAGGAAAGATTATGAAACACATTAAAACTATACTCAAACTTAGTATGATAAGTGGTATTGCTGCAATTAGTGCAGGTGCTTTAAGTGCATGTAGTAATAATACAAATGATTCTAGCAATAACGCTTTAAGTCAAGCGGCAAATACTCAAGGGGCCTTTGTTATTATTGAAGAAACCGCTCCAAATCAATACAAAATCAAAGATCAATTTCCAAGTGATGAAACTAGGGTGGTCTTAAAACAACTTGATGGAACTGAAAGGGTTTTAAGCAAAGAAGAAATGGATAAATTAATCCAAGAAGAAGCCGCTAAAATAGACAATGGTACTTCAAATTTAACAAATCCAAACAATGCTCAAATGAGTAGCGGTGGGCTTTCTTTAGGTGAGACATTGCTTGCGAGTGCAGCTGGAGCTATTTTGGGAAGTTGGATAGGTTCAAAGCTTTTTAACAATCAAAATTTTGCAAATCAACAAAGAGGAGCATTTTCAAATCAAAGTGCTTATCAAAGAAGTGTAAATAGCTTTAATAAAGCAAGTACAAGTGCTACTTCAGGATCAAATGCAAAAAAATCAGGCTTTTTTGGTGGTGGCTCTAAAGCTACTTCAAGTTCTACAAATTCTTTTGGCTCTTAAAAGGTGAAAAAATGAATTTTTTAAAAGTAAATCCTTTAGAAAAATCTTATTTAGAGCAAATAGGTTTTTCATGGCATACGGATAATGATGGAAGTGATTATTTAGATTCTAATTTAGTTTGTGTAAGGGAAGATGAAGCAAATGCATACTACGAAGCAGTTAATGAGCTTTATGATATGTTTGTAGCTGCTGCACAAGAAGTGATTGATAATGATCGTTTTGACGAGCTTGGAATTCCTTTTAATTTGGTTGATGCGATTAAGATGAGTTGGGAAAATGATGTACATTGGCATTTATATGGTAGGTTTGACTTAGCAGGTGGGCTTGATGGTAAGCCTATAAAACTAATAGAATTTAATGCTGATACTCCAACATCTTTATTTGAAAGTGCTATTTTGCAATGGGCTATTTTAAAGCAAAACAACCTAGATGAAAGCTCGCAATTTAATAATATATATGAAGCTTTAAGAGATAATTTTAAAAGACTTATAACCTTAGAAGAAGATGTAAGTGAATTTGAAAAATATTATGAAGGTTGGAAAATATTGTTTTCTTCAATTGCAGGTAGTGATGAGGATATGATTACAACAAAACTTTTAGCACACATTGCTAGTGAAGCTGGTTTTGAGAGTGAATTTTCTTATATTGATGAGGTAGAATTTTCACCCGAAGGAATTTTTAAAAATGATGTAAATTTTGAGTATTTTTTCAAACTCATTCCTTGGGAAAGTATAGCTATAGAAGAGGGTGAACTTGCTATGCTCTTAACTCAAATTATGCAAAATCAAAAAGCAATTATTTTAAATCCTGCTTATACTTTACTTTTTCAAAGCAAGGGCATAATGAAAATTTTATGGGAGCTTTATCCAAATCATCCTTTATTACTTGAAACAAGCGATGAGCCTTTAGTGGGTAAAAAATGTGTTAAAAAGCCTGTTTTTGGTAGAGAAGGAGCAAATGTTTCTATTATAGAGGCTAATGGAGATATAAGTTTTGAAACAAGTGGAGATTATCAAAACAATCGTTTTGTGTATCAAGAATTTGCTGAGTTTAATCAAAATGAAAATGATTATTATCAAGCAGGAGTTTTCTTTGCTTATGAGGGTTGTGGTTTAGGTTTTAGAAAAGGTGGTTTGGTGCTTGATAATTATTCTAAATTTGTAGGGCACATTGTTAAAGGATAAAAAATGAAAATAGTATGTTTAGATGCTGCTACTTTAGGTGGAGCTGATTTAACAGCTTTTGAAAGTATTGGGGAATTTATAAGTTATGAACTTACATCTAAAGATGAGGTTATCTCAAGAATATCTGATGCACAAGTTGTGATGATAAATAAAGTCATCATTGATCAAGAAGTTATAGATAACACCAATTTAAAGCTCATTTTGCAGCTTGGCACAGGGGTAAATAATATAGATGTAGCTTATGCAAATTCTAAAGGTATAATAGTAAAAAATGCAGCTGGGTATTCTACCAAAAGTGTTTTAAGTCATACATTTGCTTTGCTTTTTGCTTTTTTAAATCAAATCCCATATTATGATGGATGGACCAAACAAGGGCTTTGGGTAAAAAGCCCAATATTCACTGATTTTAGTAGAACTTTACATACTCTAACAGGAAAAAAACATGGTATTATAGGGCTTGGAGTTATAGGTAAAGAGGTAGCTAAGGCTTCGCAAATATTTGGAGCAAATGTTTGTTATTATTCTACCTCAGGGGTTAATAATGATGATACATATGAGAAAGTAAGCCTTGAAGAGCTTTTAAAAACTTCTGATGTGATAAGTATCCATGCACCTTTAAATGAAAAAACAAAAAATTTATTAAGCAAGAAAGAATTAATGCTTTTAAAAGATGAGGCCATTTTAATTAATGTAGGTCGTGGTGGGATTATTAATGAAGTAGATTTAGCTCAAATTATGGATGAAAAAAATATTAGAGTAGGGCTTGATGTACTTGAAGTAGAACCTATGGTTGAAAATCATCCTTTGCTTAATATAAAAAATAAAGAAAATTTAATTATCACTCCACATGTTGCATGGGCTAGTGAAGAATCCATACAAAATTTAGTCCAAATCGTATTTAATAATCTTAAGGAGTTTATAGAAAATGGCAAATGAACATAGTTTTGACATTAGTGGGGAAATTGACAAACAAGAGCTAAAAAATGCTTTAGAGCAAGCTAAAAAAGAGCTTGATAGCAGATATGATTTAAAAGGCATTAAAAGTGAAATAGAGCTAAATGAAAAAGAAAGTATTTATAAGCTTACTTGTTCAAGTGAAGCAAAAATTGAAGTGCTAAAAGATATTGTTATTTCAAAACTTATCAAAAGAGGGATTAACCCTAATGGTATTAAAGAGTTAAACAGGGAGAGTGGAGCAAATTTTAGATTGAATTTAAAAGTTAATGACGCCATTGATGCTGATAGTGCTAAGAAGATTAATAAAGCTATAAAAGATAGTAAGCTAAAGGTAACTTCAAGTATTAGAGGCAATGAAATTCGCGTAGTTGGTAAGCAAATTGATGATTTACAAAGCGTGATGAAAATAGTAAAAGAGTTAAATTTAGAACTTAATCTTAGTTTTAAAAACCTTAAATGATAAAGTCACTTCAAATAATTTTTTTGTGTTTTTTGTGCGTTTTTTTAAGCTCTTGTGCTTTAAAAAGCAAAACGCAATCACAAAGTGCTTATATTGTTTTAAAAACCCCTCAATTTAGATTTGCTGATTATGGCTTTTTATATGAGGGAAAAAATTTTACAAGTTTAGAACTTTATAGTGTCTCTAAGGCTTTACTTGAGTTAAAAATCATGGATAAAATTTGCATTAATGGTGTATGTTATGCAAAAACTTTTTTTAATAAAAGATTTTTTAATAATGAATATTATGATGATTTTTTGCAAGATTTAATTTACAAAAAACCTATTTTTTATGGGAAAAATAAGCAAATCACTTCTTGTGGTTTTACTCAAAATATTATAAGCAAAAATTATGATATTTTTTATGAGGTTTGTGATAAAAATATGAGTTTTAGTGACAAAAAATCTAAAATTAAATTTAGCATAAAATCAATATAAAGGAAAATATGAAAGATTTAAAACTTTTTCTTAATGATACTTTTAAAAGCAATATTTATAAAAACTTACAATGCAGTGAAGATGAAATTTTAATTTTAAAGCATTTGTGTAAAAATTATTTACAAGCAAATGTAAGCATTAATGCCTATAATCTTCTTAGTGAAGTTTTTAAAAATGATGAATATGAGTATTTAGATCATTTAAAAGATCTTAAAAATCTTATAGAAAAAGGTTTTATTATTCAAATTTTTTCTGATTTTAAATCGAGTAAAAACTCAAGTTTATTTTTAAATTTGTTACAATGCGAGTTAAGTTTAAGTGAGGTTTTTTTACAAATTTTAGAAAATAAAACTATACAAGATTTTATGCAAGATCAAATTTATGAAGATCATATTGCATATTTAAAAGATGAATTTTTTAAAATCGAGCTATATCAAAGATTGCGTTTTTTTGCTAAAAGCTCTCAAAGTAAGAATATTAAAAAAGATATAGCTATATTTGAAGCATATATTAAAGAGCGTTTAAAAAAGAGTAAAATTTCTAATGTTTTGGCAGATATTTTTAAAGAGTATGCTTTAAACGATAAAGAATGTTTGATATTTATTAGTTTATTAAAAGAAGAGTATTTGCTAAATACTGAAAATTCTTATAGTAGAGATTTTAATTTTTTACTTCATTTAATTAGCGAAGATGATGTTCAAAAACAAGAAAACAAAGTCTTACTAGAAGAAGATTCTAAGCTACTTAGTTCAAATCTTTTAGAATATGATGAATTTGTTAATTCTTTGGGTGATATAACTAAGATTTTTTATTTAAGTGATGATATTTTACAAAGAATTATTAATTTTAAAGAACCAAAGAAGAATAAAAAAATTAAACTTCAAAATTTAGTTAAAGAACAAGATATTTTTGAGCTAATTGAGCCAAATATTAATATAGATGATGTTATTATGCCCCAAAGCACTAAAGATCTATTGGAAAGTATATTAAAACAACAAGATAAAAAGGTTTTGGAAAGATTAAATAAATGGGGTATAAAAACAAATAAAAACATAGAAGCTAAGATAATTTTCTATGGTCCTGCTGGCACGGGTAAGACTATGAGTGCGCTAAGTATGGCAAAAGCTATGAAAAAATCTATTTTGAGTTTTGATTGTTCTAAAATTTTAAGCAAATATGTGGGCGAGAGTGAGCAAAATGTAAGAAAAATTTTTGATACTTATAAAGAGCTTTGTCAAACAAGCAAACAAAGTCCTATTTTGCTTTTAAATGAAGCTGATCAATTTTTAAGTACTAGGGTAGAAAGTAGTGGCGGTGCTGATAAAATGCACAATCAAATGCAAAATATTTTTCTAGAACAAATTGAGCGTTTTAGCGGAGTTATCATAGCTACGACTAATTTTTTAGAAAGTTTAGATGTGGCTTTTTCAAGAAGATTTGAGTATAAAATAGAATTTAAAAAGCCAAATTACGAACAACGCTTGATGATATGGCAAAAAGCTATACCTAAAAATGCTAAATTTGATGATAATTTTGATTTAAAAAACCTTGCTTTGTATGATCTAAGTGGAGCTCAAATTGCTATGGTAGTTAAAAATACAGCTTTGAAAGCAGCTATTTCTAAGGACGGTGTTTTTAAAATGAGTGATTTTTTACATACAATAGAAAAAGAAATAGAATCTTCATTTGATAAAAATAAAATAGTTGGTTTTAAAAATTAAATTCACATAAATTTCACAAGCAGTTAATATCATTTTTTACTTTTATTTAAAGGAGAAAAAATGAAAATAAAATTAATGTTAGCTAGTTTAGTTTGTGCAAGTTCTATGTTTGCAGATATGGTTGTAAGTCCAAATGCTCTACCTCAAAAAGCTCAAGAGTTTTTAAACACTCATTTTAAAGGTGTAAATATAGGTTATGTAAAACAAGATGTAGATTCTTATGAAGTAAATTTAGTTGATGGGACTGAAATTGACTTTATCATCAATGGAGACTGGAAAGAAGTTGATGGTAAATACAAAGGCATTCCAACAGGATTTATCCCAAAAGAAATTATTGCAAAAGTACAAGCAGTACAACCAAATGCAGCTATTGTAGAAGTAGATAAAAAAATAAATGGCTATAAATTTAGAACAAACAATATGATGGAAATTTATACAGATTTTAAAGGTAATATTTTAGGCCAAAAATTCGACGATTAATAATCACCAACCCCAGCTTAGCAATTAACACTTAAAATCTTATATCACTCAAACTAAACCCATTAAGGGTTTAGTTTAATTATTTAAAACTTC